>NZ_JBRCEP010000060.1:0-35320 GCF_053491055.1 Gloeomargarita sp. | reverse complement strand
TTTCTGACCACATTTTTAACCATCTTTGTATGGTTCTGATGCTCATACCAAATAACTCACTAACCTCAACTCGTTTTGCCCCCTTTAAGACTGCTGCGACTGCTTTTTGACGCAAATCGTAACTGTATGGTCTTGCCATCGCTTTTCTCTACAATATCTATCCTACCTATAATACGACAACCTTACCCCGCTTGACTATAACTCCCCGAATTACTCATATTTCAAACCTATTAGCCGCTGTGTTTCTTAAGAGTTGTTTTTAATATGCTCTGATGTATCTACTTCTAGTTAAAACCATAATTTTTATCGTTTTCCACAGGTAAACTATTTTCGAGAGACGTATTTAGGTGTTCAGCCATTGCCAGACTCCCAATTTGTGATGGCAAGAGAAGATTTTTTTGGCGTAGCTGCACCCAGAGATGATTACTCCCCTCCCAATGTTGGATTGGAGAGTAGGAATGTGTCGGGAATAAATTGAAGGTGATAACTTTTCTCAGCAGAGAATGCAGCTAAGGTTCTCGCCCGGAAGTTGTCAAAATCTGCAAAGCTATAGGCTTGTCTATTAATTAAATTCGGCTATTTATCCCTCCCATCACTCCACCGCTCTACAAACAGGGCAAGCTTTTATCAACCATATTTTCTTTTTTCTTTCTCCTCTTCAACCGTCATATTTGATGCGTAAGTACTCCTCAATTATTTTTTGTGCACTTTAACCGTCAACCTAAGAGAGCCACAAAAATAGACCATTACTCTCGTTTAGGATTGCTATAGTGGTTGCCATGGGAGGCTGGCAACTTTTTGGGGGAAAGGGAGCGCTAAGGTTGTGCGTCCGGCTACCGTTGTGGTCAAAATCGGCACATCCAGCCTCACTCAGGGTACTCCCGGCACGCTGGCGCTGGCGACCCTGGGCAGCTTGGTGGCAACCCTATCCCAGTTGCGACAGCAGGGACACCGGCTGGTGTTGGTCTCTTCGGGGGCGGTAGGGGTAGGCTGTCAACGGTTGGGGTTGCCAGAACGCCCGCAGCGGTTGGCGACGCGGCAGGCGGTGGCAGCGGTGGGGCAAGGGCGGTTGATGCGGTTGTACGATGACCTGTTTTCTGTGCTGGGCCAACCCATTGCCCAGGTGCTCTTGACCCGCGAGGACCTCAGCGAACGGCACCGCTATCGCAACATTCTCAACACGTTTCGCGAATTGCTGGATTTGGGCGTCATTCCCATCGTGAATGAAAACGACACGGTGGCGGTAGAAGAGTTGCGCTTTGGGGACAACGACACACTCTCGGCCCTGGTGGCGAGTTTGCTGGGCGCCGATTGGCTGATTTTGTTGACGGATGTGGACCGCCTCTACGCCAGCGACCCCCGCCACAACCCCGACGCCCAACCCATCGCCCTGGTCAATCGGGTGGCGGATTTGGCCGCTTTGGGGGTGCAGGTGGGCACGGCAGGTTCCCCCTGGGGCACCGGTGGCATGGTCACCAAAATTACGGCAGCCCGCATTGCTACCGCCGCCGGGGTACGCACGGTCATTACGGAGGGACGCCAGCCCCACAATCTGGTCAAAATTCTCGCCGGGGAACTGATTGGGACCCATTTTCTCCCCCAGACGCCGCCGATTCGCGCCCGCAAACACTGGCTGGTACATGGCTTGGTACCGGTGGGGCGCTTGGTCGTTGATGCGGGTGCGGCTGAGGCCCTCCGTCGGCAAGGAAAATCCCTGTTGGCTGCCGGGGTGCTGGCCGTGGAAGGGGAATTTCCCGCCCAGTCGCCTGTGCAAGTGGTGGATGAGATGGGTCGGGAAATCGCCCGCGGTTTGGTCAACTACAGCAGCGACGAACTCCGGCAAATCCAAGGTTGCCATTCGGAAGCCATCGCCGAACGCTTAGGCTACGGGGGGCCGGAAACCGTCATTCACCGGGATAATTTGGGCTTGGTTGAGGTCATGCCAGAACTGTCATAAATTATTTGTAAGTACTTTGTAATAAAATTTATTGCTGGCATTAGGTTGCATCAGTTCTATCCCCTAGGGAATAATAAGGGCATGGGCAGGGGAGGGATGGCTCTGTGAAAGCTCCGAATGTGGCAAATCTCTTTAGCGGTGTGATTTTGGCAGTGCTGTTGTTTTTGGCCCTGAATTCCTTTGTGATCATTAACCCCGGCGAGGCGGGGGTGTTGAGTATTTTGGGCAAGTCGCAGGATGGACCGCTTTTGGAGGGGTTGCATTTCAAGCCGCCTTTGATTTCCCAGGTGGATGTGTACGATGTGACGGTGCAAAAATTTGAGGTGCCCGCCGAAAGCGCCACCAAAGATTTGCAGAATTTGACCGGGCGGTTTGCCATTAACTTCCGCCTGGACCCGCAACGGGTGGTGGAAATCCGCCGCACCCAGGGGTCGCTGGCCAATATTGTGGCGAAAATTATTGCCCCCCAAACCCAGGAATCCTTCAAGGTGGCAGCGGCACGGCGCACGGCAGAAGAATCCATCACCCAGCGGGAATTGCTGAAAAATGATTTTGATAACTCGCTGCAAGGGCGTTTGGAAAAATACGGGATTATTGTTTTGGATACCAGTGTGGTGGATTTGAGTTTTTCCCAGGAATTTTCCCGCGCGGTAGAAGAAAAACAGATTGCCGAACAGCAGGCGCAACGGGCGGTGTACATCGCGCAAGCAGCAGAGCAAGAAGCGCAAGCGGAAATCAACCGGGCGCGGGGGAAAGCGGAAGCCCAGCGGTTATTGGCGGAAACCCTGCGCACGCAAGGGGGGGAACTGGTTTTGCAAAAAGAGGCCATTGAAGCCTGGAAATCGGGGGGCGCGCAAATGCCGCAAGTGTTGGTTCTCAGCGGCAACAACCCCCCAAGCGTGCCGTTTTTGTTCAATCTCAAGGATGTGGCGGGAAAAGGCAGTTCGTGACTTGACCGGCGCCAACCCCTGTGTTATGGTTAATGGCTTGTGAGTTCTGATTCACGATTGCGACCTTGGCCAACGTCATTGTCATTGGGGCCCAGTGGGGCGATGAGGGGAAAGGCAAAATCACCGACCTGCTGAGCGCCTCGGCAGACGTGGTGGTGCGCTACCAAGGGGGGGTAAATGCCGGGCATACGGTGGTGGTGGGGGGGCAGACGTTTCGGCTGCATCTAATTCCTTCGGGGATTCTCTACCCGGATACCCAGTGCATCATCGGCAGCGGCACGGTGATTGACCCGCAGGTGTTGCTTGAGGAAATGGAGCAACTGGAGCAGTTGGGGATTTCTACCCGCAACCTCTGGATTTCCCAGACGGCCCATGTGACCATGCCCTACCACCGGGTGATTGACCAGGCGGAGGAGGAATACCGGGGGCGGCATCGTCTGGGGACGACCGGGCGGGGGATTGGCCCTACCTATGCGGATAAATCGGACCGCACCGGGATTCGGGTTCAGGATTTGCTCGACCCGGAGGGCTTGCGGGAACAGCTCACCTGGACCATTGCCCAAAAAAATGTGGTGTTGGAGAAGCTCTACAACCGCCCGCCCCTGGATGCCGAAGAGATTATTGCGCAATATCTGGGTTATGCCGAGCGCCTGCGTCCCCATATTGTGGACAGTACGTTGGTGTTGTGGGAAGCGGTGCAAAAACGCCGCAATATCTTATTTGAAGGGGCCCAAGGGACGTTGCTGGATTTGGACCACGGCACCTACCCCTACGTCACGTCCTCGAATCCGGTGGCCGGGGGCGCCTGTGTGGGAGCAGGCATTGGGCCGACGATGATTGACCGGGTGATCGGGGTGGCCAAAGCCTACACGACGCGGGTGGGGGAAGGCCCCTTTCCCACGGAATTGCTGGGCGAGGAGGGGGAATACCTGTGTCGGCGGGGCGCAGAATTTGGCACGACCACGGGGCGCAAACGGCGCTGTGGCTGGTTTGATGCGGTGATTGGTCGCTATGCGGTGCGAATTAACGGCATGGACTGCCTGGCCATTACCAAATTGGATGTCCTGGATGAATTGCCGGAAATTAAAGTCTGTGTCGCTTACGAAATTGACGGCCAATTGACCCGCAATTTTCCCAACAGTAGCCGTCAGTTTGCCCGCTGTCGCCCGGTGTACGAAACCTTGCCCGGTTGGCAGACCCCCATCAGCCACTGCCGGTCGTTGGACGAACTGCCACCGGCGGCTTTGCAGTATTTGCAGTTCCTTGCCAGTGTGATGGAAGTGCCCATTGCCATCGTGTCTCTAGGGGCGGCCAGGGAGCAAACAATTATTGTGGAAGACCCGATTCATGGCCCCAAACGGGCGCTTTTACCTGTGACCTAGCCCTTTTGCCATTTCCACAGCCCCGCCGCGAGCCAATTGGTCAGCCCGTGCGCCACGACGGCTACCAAAACATTGCCGCTGGCCAGCACCGCCAACCCCAAAATCAACCCAATGCAGGTGGCCCACACCCCATAAGGCCACTGTTGCCAACTGCCCAAATGAAGAATGCCAAAACAGGCACTGCTCACCAGCAAACCCACCCAGGGGGGAGTCAAGGCCGCCAGCATCACGCCCCGAAACAGCAATTCCTCACTCAGGCCCGGTAATAACCCCAACCACAGCAAATCCGGCCACACCAGAGGGGTTAACACCAATTCCAGGTAATCATCACTGCATACGCGATAACGCGGCCATAGCCAATACACCAACCGACTCAGGGCCGTAATCCCCAACCCCAGGGCAATTCCCCGCCACACATCCACCCCCCGCCACACCAACGGAAACTGGGCCGTCGGGTCGAAAAACTGCCACAGCCGGGACACCAGCAGCAACCCTGCCGCCGTCAACCCCATCGCCACCAACACTTCCGTGCGGCTCAACTCCGGCCTTTTTGTCATGTTTATGGCTGCCCTCCCCGTCCACACCAACGCCAATCCACCCCTGCTTTGTGCGCCGCCATCACCCCTATCGCCTCCAGATAGGACGTGACCGTAACCGCCGGTATTCCCAGGGCCTGCGGGGGCACTCCCATCCGCGAGGTATTTTCCCCAACCGCAATGATCAGCTTGCCCTGGGTGGCCCAATGGAGCACCGCCGCCCCCCCACAGGCCGTTCCCGGCACCACCACCGCATCCACCTGCTCCGTCCAGACCCCCCCCTGTTCCCGCTGACAGACATACCCCGGTGCCCGACTCAAGCCCACCAACACCGACGGCAAAAACGTATAACCCAACTCCTCTGCCGCTGCCTGGGGCGCCACCGTCGGGTCAAGGGGCAAAGGCCGTAACGCCGGCGCATGGGCACAGGGCAACTGGAACGTCCGCACCACCAAATGGCTGATCACCGCCTCCGCCCCTGCCAACGGGTCCACCCCCTGCCCCTGGCGATAGCTCATGACCGCCTCCGCCTCCGCATCCGGGAACCGCGCCACCACCGCCACCGCCGTTGCCTGATACCGCTCTTTCAAAGTTGCCACCCCGCGCAGGAGACTGTCAGGACGGGCCAATGTCCCCCACGTCGCCCCCGAAGCCGCCGTTTGCAACCCCACCCCCAACGGCGCATCCGTCAGCACCTCCCCAACAATATTCAACCCCAACGTCGCCTGGGCCGCCTGGATCGCCTGCCGATGCCGCAGTTGCAAATCCGGTTCCATTCCCCCATCCAACACCACCCCAAGCCGCTGCTGATGCACCGGCTGCAACCCCCACTCCCCTGCCGCCCAGCGATCCAGGGCATAGCCCTCCACATACCACACCTGCGGCAAGGGCCAATACAGCATTGCCCCATTCAATACGTTTGGATGCGTCACAACTCGGTCTGCCACCTGTGCCATCGCCCGAATTACTGGCAGAGCATCCCCCGCATATCCTCCCACCTTGGCCCCAATACCCGTGGGAATAATCACCGCTGCCGTGTATGGACGCTGAAATGACATCAACTATACAAATGCACGCATTTTTGGTAAACCGCTTTCTTAATTTTACGCCATTCAGGTAACCCGGATTTTCCCTTGACCGATGGCAAATCATGTAATACTCTAAAGTTGGGGAGGGGGGGGAGGAGATGGCAAGAAAAAACTTTTTTACTCAGGTTGGTTCGCCGCGGGTTAGGGGGTAATTTCGATGATTCTGGTTCTGCCTTTAGTGTTATTGAGTTTAGCGGCAGCGGGGGGAGCGACCGGTTTAGCTTTTGGGGCCAAGGGAGCGATTGACCTAGCCAGTGCGCAACGCCAGATTGACGATGCCAAAAAACGTTATGAATATCAACGTTCTATTACCAACAATGCCGCCGTCTTAGCCAATCATCTGGCGCAGGAATACGGCCAATATCAAATGCAGGTCAAAACCGTGACCTTCCAGCGCTGGATGCAGCTCATGCAAAAAATTCGCCAAAACGTTGCAGTTCGAGAAATGCAGCAGTTGGTTGGCATCGAAGTTGCAATTCAGGAAATCAAACGGGATTTTGGCATCAGTTTGGATGCGGGAAACGTTCTGGCTGGGGGAGCAACTGCCGCCGGAGCTGCTTTTGCGGCCAGTCAGGGAACCATTGGCTTGGTGGGATTATTTGGCGTTGCCAGTACGGGGACGGCCATTAGCAGTTTGAGTGGTGCCGCCGCTTGGAATGCCACTTTAGCCGCTTTGGGGGGTGGTTCTTTGGCTGCTGGGGGTGGAGGCATGGCTTTAGGGGCTGCCGTTTTGGGAGGAATTACGGTAGCACCGGCCCTTTTGATTGGAGGATTTGTGCTCGCAGGGGAGGGGGAAAAAGCGCTGACCGAAGCTGAAAATTTTGTCGCTCAAGTTGACATAGAAATCAGCAAATTGCGAGCATTGGCCGCCTACTTTGATTTGGTCAAAGCCCGAATCAAGGAACTGGAGCATTTGCTACTGACATTGAATCTCAAAGCCGTAAAACTCATGAATGAAATTGAATCGCATTTGGCTCAGCACGGCTTCAACCTGCAAAAAGATGGTCATTTAATCCAATCCCTCCTACTGCTTGTTAAAGCCCTTGCTGAGATGCTTCGCACTCCCATTCTGGACCAAGAAGGGAATCTCAATCCCATGTCGGCTCAGCTCAAGATCAAGTACCAATCTCTGTAGGTCACTTATGAAAAAAAAATCCTCTAAGCAACATAAACCAACTCACGTCCATCACAGCACCAGCGCAATGTCTCAACGATGTGATTTCTGCCTACACTGAATATCTAAAAATTGCCGAGCAAGAGCAGACCAAACGGGAGCAAATTCGTACTTGGAAAGAGACTCATTTAGCCCAGATTCAAACCCTCCGTGCCGCTTTAATCACCTATTTAGAGCGAGCATTTGATGAACGCAAAGCCTATTTTCAGGAAGCATTTGCTCGCCTTGACCAAGCGATGGCCCAAGGGGATAACCAACAGGTGGCTTTGTTGTTGGACCATATGCTTAAAGTTGCTCAAGCGAGTCCTTTTAGAGATTTAGCCAATTTAGCTCACGTAAAGACAGCACTGGCCGACCCCGATTATGTTTGGGAGATTTGATATTTGATAGCAGCGTCGGATGATAGAGATATGAATTGGAAGAAGAATGCAGTGTCCTAAATCTCAACCTACCCATATCCACAAAAACGGATTCAATAAAATTCAATAAACAGGGGAACCAAAATCATATTCACAGTCATTTCCAACAAGTTTGCGACATTCGGCTTTACCTGTAAACCCTGTCCTGGTTACGGTGATGACCGGTGCCTCAGAGTGTGGCATTTTCTTGTGAAACGACGATAAATGAGAATTCAGCGTAGCATTAGGCGAGATGTCCGTTTTGGCACAAACCCGCAAATTTTTATTTGCTTATTGGGCAATGCCGTTTTTAGGGTTAATTAATTAATTTGAGGGTTGGGCGGGTTGCTCACTGGCGATGGGCTGGAGGGACACAACCAGGGTGATGTTGGTGACATCGGTGCTGGTCACGTCGAATGTGTAGGTGCCGGCAACCGTGGGTCGTGCGGTGCAATACAGGGTTTGGGTCGCCAACACCTGACCTTCAGGAGTACGACAGGTAAGGGTCGCCATGCCCACACTCCGCAGTTCCACAAACAATTCCTGATCGGGGGGGGCGGTGAACAAAAAGCGCTTGCCCTGGGTGGGGCTGATGCGGGCGGTGACTTCGGTCTGATTGGCACCCTCTGGCAGGCTAATGGGTGTGGGTTCCAGGGTGGGAGAGGCAGGAGCCACAGCACCCAACAATAGCCGTAAATCGTAACTCTGCTGGCGCGTCGTGGGGTTGCGGACCTGTATCTGGTACTTACCAGGGGCAATGGTGCCTTGCCAGGATGACGCAAGCGCGATGGTTTTGTTTTCAGGGGTGACCAGGGTAGCGGTGAGGCCATTGCCGCTGAAGGTAAGGGTGAGTTGCTGCGGGGCGGTCGTGGTAAAGGTGTACACCTGGGTTTGCGCCGGGGCGAGGGTGTGGTTCAGGTGACTTTCCACCCCCACTTGTAGGGGTAAAAACACTGGCGGCAGATCGACGACGATGGGGGTCGGAGTCGGTGGGGCCGGGGCAGGAGGGGTAGGGGATGCTACAGGCTGTTCCCAGGTGGGGGGCGGGGGTGAGCGGCGCACCAACCAACGCACCACCAGCCACGACAGCGTACCCGTGCCCAGGACAAACAACACGCTGACCAACGCCAGCACGACCGGACTGTCCCAGGGGCTGGGTTTGGGCACACTCAAGGGGGCGGGTTTGGCCGCATACACCGGCACAGGCGGAGTCACCGGGGGACGCGCCACAACCGTCGGCAGGCTGCTCACAGGCGGTAATTCCGGGCTGGTGGGACTGGCCGGTTCACCCAAAGCTTTGAGGACCTCCTTAGCCGCAGCGTAGCGGTCGCCGGGACGGGGGTTAAGCATTTTGTGCAATACGCTGGCAAACTGGGGACTCAGGGTGACGTACTGCGGCCAGCGCCAGGTCAACGTCTGGTCATCGTACAGTTCTTGCGGTTCTCGCCCTGTGAGCAATACCAACGCCGTTACTGCCAGGCTGTAGAGGTCGCTGGCTGGATAGACCCTTCCTGTTTGCAGTTGCTCTGAGGGGGCATAGCCCAGTTTGCCGACCGAGGTGGCTCCCGATGTGCGCGCAGGTTGCAACTGACTGGCAATATCTTTCACAACACCAAAATCAATCAGGACGGGCATCTGGTCTTTTTCCCGCAACATCAGGTTATCCGGGGAAATATCCCGGTGAATCACGCCGCAACTGTGGATGTAATCCAACACGGGCAGGACTTTCAAAAGCAGGTCATAGACTTCGCTTTCGCTAAAGGTTTGCTGGCGGCGTAGCCGTTCGGCCAGCAGGGTGCGATAGTTTTTCCCTTCTACGTAATCCTGCACCAAAAATAACCGCTGTTCCTCCTCAAATAGGGCGTGAAACTGGGGAATTTGCGGGTGACGCAGTTGGTATAAAACCGCCGCTTCCCGTTTGAATAATTCCTTGGCTTTTTCGATTTGGTGGGGTTCCCCCCGAGCAGGCATAAATTCCTTGAGGACGCAGTATTCCCCAAAGCGGTTTTGATCCTGGGCCAAATAGGTGCGCCCAAATCCCCCTTGCCCCAAGACCCGCACAATGCGGTAGCGATTTTGTAAAACCGTATGGGTGGTCAACGGGGGACGCATTTCCTCACAAAATGACAGGTTGATTGGGTTAGTTTTAGTTTAATCCCTAGGCGCCGGACTGTTGGCAGGACAGTGGGCGAGAATGGCTTGGGCAGCGCGGCGCGTCGCACCGGGGGCACCCAGCGCCTGGCGTAACGCCTGATACCGTTGGCGCATGGGGGCAGGGTTGTGGAGACATTCCAGAGCCAGTTGGGTCAACCGCCCCGGTTCCGCCTGCTCCTGCAAGAGTTCGGGGATGATTTCCCGCATCAGCACCAGATTCACCGGCGACATAAAGGGAATGTGAAAGCGCAACAGATGGCGTGCCAACCAAGCGGTAACCGGACTCACCCGGTAAATCACCACCTGGGGCACATCCAACAGGGCCGTTTCCAGATTCACCGTCCCCGATTTGGCCAAAGCGAGATCGGCAGCGGCAATCACCCGCCGGGCCGGTTCCTGCACCAGGCGCACCCGCAGGCGGTACCGGTCAATCGCCCGCGTCAACGGCTCCTGATACTGGGGCAGCGCCAGGGGCAACCAAAATTCCAAATCCGGCTGATGCTGCTGCAGGCGGCGCGCCGTTTCTGCCAACACCGGCCAAAGATAGCGCAATTCCTGGCGGCGCGAGGCAGGCAAGAGGGCAACCACTTTTTGCGTCGGGGCAATCCCCAAATGCTGCCGGGCCTGTTCCCGCGATTCGGCAGTCGCCAGGTCATCCACCAGCGGATGCCCCACCCATTCGACGCGGCGAACCCCCACTTTTTGGTAGTACTCAGCTTCCTGGGGAAATACGGCCAACACCTGGTCAATCAGGGCGACAATGCCCCGCGTATGCGCCGTCGGCCACACCCACTCCTGGGGGGCGATGTAATAAATCAAGGGACAGCCCCAGCGTTTGCAGATGCGCGCCAGCGGCAGATTAAACCCCACATAATCAATCAACACCACCACATCCGGGGGCTGGGCGGCCAAGATGCGGCGCATTCGGTGCAACAACCGCAGGGTCGGCCACACCAGGGGCAGATGCTCCAACAGGCCAATCGAACCCAGGTGGGTGGTCTTGGCCAACAATTTCGCCCCCGCCTGCGCCATCCGTTCCCCGCCAATGCCAAGAATTTCTACATCAGGCCGCAGGTGACGTAGGGCTTGGATCAACAAGGCCCCCTGCAAATCCCCGGAGACCTCCCCCGTACTAATCAGAATCCTCGTCACCCTGGTAGCTGCCTGGAATGGGACCGCGGCGACCGGGGCCTTGGGACTCCACCAAAAACTGGTGCAAATGCCGCAGGGTTTCGTACTGGTCGGTCAAGGGCTGGAGCTGTTCTAGCGCTTGGGACAGGGTCAACCCAGAACGATACAACAGGCGAAACGCCCGTTTAAGCGCCTGACCTTCCTCCCCCTGCGCCAGTCCCGCCCGCTGCAACCCCACCCGGTTGAGCAACCGCACCCGCGCCGGATTCCCTTCCACCAACATATAGGGCGGCACATCCCGGTCAATCCGACTCATCCCCCCCACCATCGCCAACCGACCAATCCGCACAAATTGATGCACGCCCAATACCCCCCCAATCGTCGCCCGTGACTCGATATGCACATGACCCGCCAGCGACACCCCATTGGCAATCACAATCGAATTTTCCAGCACACAATTGTGCGCCACATGGACGTAGGCCATCAGGAGATTGTGACTGCCCACCACCGTTTCTTCCCCCGCCCGCGTGGCCCGGTTGATGGTGACATATTCGCGAATCAGGTTGTAGTCCCCAATGCGCACCCGCGACAGGGAACCATCGTACTTCAAATCCTGGGGTTCCAACCCGATGGCCGCGCCCGGAAAAATCTGATTGCCCACCCCGATTTCCGTATCCCCATCAATGACCACGTGCGCCCCAATCACCGTCCCTGCGCCAATCTTGACCCGCTCGCCAATCACCGCATAAGGGCCGATCCGCACCGTGGGGTGAATCTGCGCTCCCGGATGAATGACCGCTGTGGCATGGGCTAGACTCACAGGCACCTCAGACATTCCCTCGTTAAAAAAATCATACCTGCGGATGCCCTGATTGTACTCGCCCCGCAGCCCATTCCCGCGGCCAAGGGGGTATTGCGCCCCGTTGCAACACCTGAATAATCTTCTGGTTTGCCTGGGGAAAAGGATAATGCGCCAACTCCGGCACCGTCACCCAGGCGTAAGCCTGACAGCCGCGCAATTGGGGCGTCCCCCCCTGATAAAAGGCATGATGCACCACCAACGTCACCCGCAAATGGGTATAGCGATGGTTCACCGTGAGCAAATGCTCCCCCACCTGCACCGCCAACCCCAACTCCTCGGCAATTTCCCGCCGAATACACTCCGGCACCGACTCCCCCGGCTCCACCTTCCCCCCCGGAAACTCCCACAAATTCGCCAGCAAACCGGTACTTGGCCGCTGGTCAATCAGCACCTGCCCCTGAGCATTCCAAATCACCCCCACCCCAATCGTGCGATGGGGAATCTCCTTGGCCGGTTCCCGCACCGGAATCGCGTGCTGTTGTTGGCTCTGGGCGCTCATACACCCATTCTGCCAGGGACAGCGGCCACATTGGGGGTCCTTCGGCAAACACACCGTCGCCCCCAGATCGAGCAGGGCCTGGTTAAACTCCCCCGGCCGGTGAGGGTCAAGCAGCATTTGGGAATAATGCCAAAGCCATTTTTGGTTTCGCCGGGGCGGCGCAGTCAGGGCCAATAACCGGCTCAACACCCGCTGCACATTCCCATCCAAAATGGGGGTAGGCAAATTAAACGCATGGCTCAAAATTCCCCCCGCCGTCGTGCGACCAATCCCCGGCAGCCGCATTAAAACCGACAATTGTTGGGGAATCTGCCCCCCATAGTCCCGCACAATCGTTTGACAGGTTTGGTGGAGATAAGTCGCCCGCCGGTAATAGCCCAAACCTTCCCACAGTTTGAATATCTCCTGCGGTGGCGCCTGCGCACAGGCATCCAACGTAGGCAATTGCCGTAACCATCGCTGGTAATAGGGCATCACCGTACTGACCTGGGTTTGTTGGAGCATAAATTCGGATACCAAAATGGCATAGGGGTCACGGGTGCGCCGCCAGGGTAAATCCCGCCCATGTACCCGATACCAGCGCAACAGTTGGGTGCGAAACCACGGCCAATCCATGCCCTTTTCTGACCCATTACGCGCAATTGCAGTCAAAAATAATCTTAGTAAATAGTAAAAATCATAGTAAAATGACCAGAAACAGCTTTATCTAACCCATAAGAACAGCGGTCTTGCGGTCATTGCTATCTCACCATCATCACTGTATTGAGAATAGGGGTCGCAGAAACACCACACTGTCTAAGGAAAAACCCACCTACAGCGAAGGTTGAATTAAGAACTTTCGTCGTTTCCTACTTTCAATCAGCAACGTCCTGGGCATGAATGATTTACGACTGTACCGGCAGACTCGGCGATTATTCCCCTCTGCCATTAGCAATGGGATAAATTTTTCTAAATTCAGTGATGATATTCTCCCTCCCCCCGCCGCCGGTGCTTAGTGCAGAAGTTCGCAAATTGCAGGGGAATTTACAGGGCGAGGAAATGCGTGATGCGTAACCACACACAACCTCACCCCGTTTCCCCTGCCATCACCGGGAATCTTTCATCTGGGAACGCCATTCCTGCAACTGTTGCGCAACCACCTCCCGTCCCCCCAGACCAAAAGCAATTGCCAGGGCCACCGCCACCGCCCCAAACAGCAGTCCAAAAGCCAGGTTGACAATATCCGCCGCAATCCCCATCTGCCGCAGCGCCATTGCCCCCACAAACGCCAACAATGCAATCCGCGTACCATGGGCCAACAGCCGCGCCTGGGGCGTACCGCCACCGGCAATCAAGCGAAACACCACATTGGCCGCGTACAACCCGACCGCCAGCACCAGCAACCCCACCAACACCTGCCCAAAAATCACCAACAGCCCCGTGACCACCGCCGTCAAAGTGGGGATGGCCAACACCTCCGTCGCCGCAATCGCCGCCAACTGGAGCACACCCCCCACCACGACCACACCCACCACTTCCGCAGGCGTCATTTGGGATGCGGTCAGCGCCGGTACCCCTAACCCCTGCACCACCTGGTTAAAGCCCACCTGAGTCAGGAATTGGGTCACCAATCTACCCACAAACCGCCCCGTCACATAGGCCGCCAGCATGATCACCACAGCGGTAAACACCCGCGGCAACGCCGTCAAAATCGTATTGAGCATCGCCACCGCCGGGTCCGAAACCGCCCGAATTTCCAAGGCCTCTAGCGCCGCCACCACCGTAGGGAGCAAAATCAGCACATAGACCACCGTACCCGCTACCGTGGACATCCGGGGTTGCCCCGCCTCCCCTGCCGGTAACCCCAAGGACTGCGCCAATCGATCTGCCCCTGCCCCGACCAGCAGATTGGTGGTAATCCCCCGCGCCAGCCGCGCCACCAGCCAACCCACCAGGCCAATCAACCCCGCCTTAAATATCCGGGGCAAGGCCGACAACAACTCATTCAGCAAATTCTGCACCGGCTGCAACGGCCCCTGCAACTGCAACGTATCCAAAATCAACGGCAGGAAAAACAGCAACACAAACCAGTACAAAATCGTCCCCAGGGTCTCGCCCATGGTCACCGGCACCGGTTCTCCCTCCGCCCGCGGTACTGTTGCCACCGCTTGATTCAACCGCAAGGAGGCCGCCAGCCGCACCACCACTAGCTTCGTCACCGTCGCCACCGCCCAGGCAATGACCGCCAACACCAAGCCCCCCAGCAACCGGGGCACATAGGCAAACACCTCATTCAAAAACTGGATCAACGGCTGGGAAATGCCGGTCAACTTGAGCACATCCAAAGCGCCCACCAACCCCAGCACCAGCACCACCCAAAAAACAATCTGTCCGACTAATTTACCCGCTTGAATTGGCGTCTCTGCCGTACCCGAAACCAACTCGGAAAGTTGCCGGTCAATTCCCGTTCGCTTCAAAACACTTTGGCCTATACTGGATAGCAAGATGGCGGCAATCCAAGCAAGAATAAAAATACTTAAAGCACCCATCAGATTTAATAAAAACGGTGCCAGACGCTCCCAATCTATGGCGATCCAGCTATCTATTGGGCTAGTTTGTGCCACAAGCGGTACAAGACAGGACATAACACCCCCTCACTTCAGCCAAATAATAGAGCATTCTAAAAAACCAAGTGCATTGTACCACCTCCCGGTTGCAGGCCTATACCTGACTTGTGTCGGTGAGGTGAGATTATTTTTTCTTATAGTTTGTAGTTATTTTTACCTACCGGGCTGTTCACCATCCAGACGGCAGGGGGGTGCCCTCCTTGGAGGTCGATGCCATCAGGACAACGACTGGCAGTTCTAACAAGATGTCCCCCTACCGAGCATTTAAGTAGCCGGTGGAAATCTCTTTACTGATTCTCAATCCACCCTACCCATAGTGTTCGCTTTGCTATGGTACACCTGGGACATAATATTGAGTGACCAGGGATTACAACGCCATAGCAAAATTACAACTCAAAATTGGCAGAATGGGGCGAAAAGTTGAGATTGTAGTAAGGGTCGTAGCCACCAAGTGACTGCATATAATCAGACCAATGGGCTTGCATATAGGCAACTTCCCAGGCTTGCACAGGTTCCCGCGAGGGACATTCGTAATGATACAGTCTCGCGTAGGGAGTGTACACATTGTGATAACCAGCTCGGTGTAACTTCAAACAGAATTCTATATCGTTATAGTTGTATGGTAAATCTTCATTTAGTCCGCCGACTTTTTCAAAAGAGCTACGCTTGACCATAAGACAAGCTTTTGTTACCGCAATATAGTTGCGAACAATTTTACAAAAATTGCAATAGCCTGAGTATGAATCACTATATCTATAGTAGGGGTACCCATAATAGAACTTTTGAACATCAGGAATGACAATTCCCACGTGATTTAATGTATGGTCAGGGAAAATCAATTTGGCTCCCACAGCACCTACTTCTTCTAATTGTGCTAATTGTAATAAAGACTCTAACCACTCTGAGTTAATTGGCTCAGTATCATCATCTAGTAGTAGTAGATAGTCGCCACTAGCTTGACCTGCCGCTAAGTTAACTTGCTGGGGAAAATTAAGATGTTCATCGCAAGGTACCAACTTAAAATCATTTAGTAAGGCAATTTTATCTAAAACCACTTGCGCTGTACCGCTGCCATCAACAACGATAACTTCCCAGTTCTTATAACTCGTCTTCTCAATAACTGCTTGAAGACAATTTTGCAAAGCTGGCATGTGCTTTTGTTGCAAAATCTTACACGAATTAATAATAATAATAGAAACTAAGGGGTTGCCAATAATTTCATAGTCAACCTGGTGATAATCCCCCCCCAGGATATCGTTGTAAGGTTTTACTTTCGCTTTTATCCCTCGACGGTCAAGACTTGCTTGAACCGCGTTGACACTGGCCATGAATGCATATTTTTTGACAGGACCGGATGAAAGAGATGTTGGTAGAGTGCGCCAATGATAGAGAACCTTGTGGATGTGAAAGATATTTTTTGTCTTTTCAATTACCTTGAGTGCCAGATCGTAGTCTTGCGCCCCATCATAATCACTACAAAAACCATTTAACTGCCTGATCAAAGTAGTCCTAAACACTCCGAGGTGAAATGTGTACATACAGGCGTAAAAATGTTGAGGTGACCAGTCTGGCTTGAAGGCAAGGCGAAAGCGTTTTTGATTAGTGTCAATGAGGTCCCTGTCACTGTAGATATAGTCCGCTTCTGGGTACCGGTTAATAAGTTTGGCATTTTCATAGAGCGCATGTGGCGCCAGTTCATCGTCATGATCTAAAATAACAACATAATCTCCTGTAGCCATCTCTAATGCTGAGTTGCTTGCTGCTGAAATACCGCCATTTTTTTCTCGGAATATGACTTTGATACGTGTATCCAATTTACTATACCGATTTAGAACTTCCCTGACATGAATTCTTGTCGAAGCATCGTCAGCAATGCACAGCTCCCAGTATGGGTAAATTTGTTTTCTAACCGATTCGATAGCTCGTTTTAGCCACTTCTCATCTATGTTATACACCGGCATAATTATAGAAAAGAGTGGCTTATAGGCCATTTGATTAAGTAGTATATTTGATTTTTTTCTTAAAGTTTGAATATACTTTCTCTCCAGATAAAAGTATCTCAGTAAAGCAACTCGACGACTCAATTTAGTAAATAACTTTTGCCAAAGCAAATATCCACCTCTAAACGGACCGCTTGAATATAGAAGTGATATCAATTGAAATAATTTACCGGTCATATGGATACCTTTGCTACTTTGCAACCATTAAAAATATAGCGGAGATGATTGTTAATTGCCAAGAAGGAAATGGATTTTCTAAACTCCGTAAACAAAGAAAAACAGTAAATGAAATGTAAACAGCTACAAATAGGCTAGCCATTACTCTTCGGAATAAATTCTAAACGGAGGCAATCTAAAATAGACTTAATCTCTTGTTCGCCATCCTTTAGAAAGTGCTGGATAACTGGAACTAATAGTTTAGTGGAAAACAGCCTTTCTGGATTACTTCTAATTAAATCCCTTTTAATGAAAGGACACTTGGCAGTTAACAACAGGAGCCAGTAACGATGGGTGGGATTGACTTGAGTCAATTCAAAAAGAAAGAGCTCATCGAGGATGTATTCATTTATCTTCTTGGATACAATTGAACTGGATAACTGCAACTCGTAGAGTATCCCAAATAAATTTGCCAGAGTATTAATTGACAAAAGATACTCGAAACCATATATAGCTTTATGAGTGAAACCAGCGTTGATTAATACACGAGATAACTTGATTTCCCCTTCCTCTATAATATGGCTTTTCTGGTTCACCAGAGGAAATTCATTCCAAAAATCTTGAAACTCGGAAGACTTGATAACTTTCTTGTTAAATTTTAGACAATATGATTGAATGTGGTAGCTAATTTGAAAACTTTCGGTAAGACCGATAAAATCGGTATCCTTGTCTTGTATAAAGTTCTTTTGAAAGTACACTTCATCTAAGTATGGAATAATGCAAAAAACACTGTCGTTAATTAAATAAAGCTCTGAGCAGGTGTCATATAGGTTATTCTCCTTCAGAAAGGCTATACCATCTTTCCATGCCCCAAAATCCCTACCCATGTTTTTTCTGACAATGAGAGAAGATACGTTCTGACTTAACCATTCTTCCGACTCGGAAGTTAAATAGCAAGATACAAAAACCACATTAACGCCTAAGTTTTCAAAGAATAGGCAAAGTCTCTTCGTGTAATCATAAATAACACCGTCTGGGTGAAAATGACAGAATAACAAACAGGCATGATATCCATGATCTCTATATATCTTTTTGGTTACGATAGCAGAATCCGGCGAAAATTCAACCTCTAAGTAGAGGCCTAGTTTTTTGAAAACCCTCTTCACCCTTCTAGCCGTACTCTTCAGCATTTTCAAAATCATAATTTCCTAGCTAACGGATTGTACATAAAGTGCCTTCATCGCAAGTTCATGTTGCGCATCTTCAAGCTGCTCCCGAACCGCTGCAAGTTCACGCTTGGTACGCTCAAGTTGCTCCCGAACGGCCTCAAGCTGGCCGATAAATTTCACACTCTGCTCACGTTCGATCGTCTTCAGCATCTCTAACCGAGAAAGACCACTTCCCCGGCCCTGCCGCGATAGCGTTACAAAAAATTCATTGCCTAGGGTATCATGAAATGACACTTCCCTAAGATTTATTAATCCTAGTTCATAGAGGTCATGGATAAGCAACCTAAATGAATGAGGGACAAACACCCAGTTGTGGGCATCTTCATAATCGGATGATGTTCTATCTCTATTCAGTTTGGCCTTCACGACTTCCATCCTACCAGGTAGCACGAAATCATCATCGTCATTAAGGAACCAAGACATTAAACCTGATACCTTTTGGCAAAGATTTAATTCAAAATCCACAAGCGTACCTACTGTATGAATTTTATTCTTATGGAGAAAAGCATCAATGGCTTTATCAATTCCAGATAGAGGACGAAAGTAATCAAAACAGGTACGCTTATCTGGTATGGCCAGGGAAAGAACACCATCTTCTTTGAGGAGTTCATCACAATCATTGAGAAAACCGATAATATCGGTGGTGTGTTCAATGACGTGTGATGCAATGATAAAATCAAAGCACTTTGTTTGTCCAACTAACTCAGCATAGCTTTGTCCAGACCAGACAAAATCAACCTCCTCTATGCGTGTGAGATCCACAGGATAATCCTTGAACTTCTCTAGCAGTTGCTGACGATTACAGACATCAATAATTTGCACATTGAATCCCTCACTTTTAGGCGCTATTGGCGAATATGCAGGTGCAATTTCTATACCCCTACCATCCGGTTTAATATGCTTTAATATGATTGACTTTCTATCCACTCACAACCTCAAAAAAATTCCCATTGATTTATCGTTGCATCAGAGCTGAATTTTGTCAACCCCTCCCCCTTTTGCCAAATGTGCTACACCCCAGGCAGCTTCCTGTTGGGTTGCAACCCATACGGGTACGCCCAAAATCTGTTGGCGAATGGCCTGCCATGCGCGGTTCGTACTCCCACCACCGCTGGTGAATACCCGCTGCAGAGGCGGCGCCCCCAAATGATGCAGAATTTGATACCCTTGGGCTTCGATGCGGGCCATCGCGGTCAACAAAGCCTGCAAAAACTGCACGGGATTCTCAGGGCGGGGGTCGAGCCGAGGCGCTAAATTGGGGTCGTTGATCGGAAAGCGTTCTCCCGGTTTGATAAGGGGATAGTAATTTAGGTCGAGGGGAACGGCAGGGTGGATTTGGGCGCTGAAATCCCGCAATTCTGCCTCGCTAAAAAAATGCCTCAACACGGCGCCACCGGTATTAGAAGCACCCCCAACCAGCCATAAGTTACCTAAACGATGGCTGTAAACACCGGTGCACGGGTCATCAATGCGCTGTTGGCTGAGCAATTTCAACACCAAGGTCGAACCCAGGGAGGTCACCCCATCCCCCGGCTGCCTGGCGCCACTGGCCAGAAAAGCGGCGATGCTGTCGGTGGTGCCGGCATGAATCTGGCAATCCGGGGGGAGGTGGAACCGGCGGGCCAAGTGCGGTTGGAGCGGGCCTACGGCTGTGCCGGGAATCACCACCTGGGGCAGATGCACGGCAAAAGGTAACTGCGCAAACCAATCCGGGTAGGTGCGACGCCCTGGGTCATAGCCCAATTTCAGGGCATTATGTTCATCGCTAATTCCCAGTTGGCCATGCAGTAAAAACCCCAACCAATCGGCTTGATGCAAAAGATATTTGTCGCTTAAGGAAATGCCCTGATGGTGATACCAAAATAATTTGCTCAAACTGGAGGTGGCGCTGCAAACGAGATGATTTGCGGGCGCATAGCGCTTGAGTTCTGGGAGCAAAAAACCGCCGCGATTGTCGTTATACATCAGCACGGGGGCCACCGGCTGACCGCTGCCATCGGTGAGCAAAACCGTTCCCGATGTTCCGGCAAGGCCAATGTGGTGAATGCCAGCCCGCACCGCTGCCGGAATGCCGCTGAGGAATTCCCACAGACGGGCCTGCCACTCCTGGGGCGAGGCGGGGTCTGCCAACGGTAACCGCCGGGCGTAGCAGGTCTCTCCCTGGGGGTCAATCACCAGACCCTTGAGCGCCGAGGTGCCGCAATCCAACCCCAAACTGAACCCCATCCCCTGCTATGCAACCGCTAGTCTAACCTCTAGGATAAGAAAAGGTTTCACTTCTATTGGCATGGCCGCCGCATCTTCTCGCCTTAACTGGCATACATTCTCCATCGAAGCCACCTGCAAGCATCTGGAAACCAGTACCGAAGGGCTAAACCCGGTGCAAGTGGCCGCGCGGCAGGCCCAATACGGCCCCAACGAATTACAGGAAACGCACCGCCGCAGTCGTTGGCAGATTTTCCTGGACCAGTTCAAAAATGTCATGCTCTTGTTGTTGATAGCGGTAGCCGGGATTTCTGCCCTTACCGATGTCGTCCAGGCCATCCAAGAACAGCGGTTTATTTTCCCCAAGGACACGGTGGCCATCTTGAGCATTGTGCTCCTGAACGGCCTGCTGGGGTATGTGCAAGAAGTGAAGGCGGAACAGGCCTTGACCGCTTTGAAAAAAATGTCTTCTTCGCGGGTGCGGGTGGTACGGGCTGGCCAAGTGCAGGAGGTGAGTGCTCCTGAATTGGTGCCGGGGGATGTGGTGTTGGTGGAAGCGGGGAATAAGGTTCCGGCTGACGGGCGCTGGCTGGTGACGGCCAATCTCCAGGTGCGGGAGGCGGCCTTGACCGGGGAAGCGCTGCCGGTGACCAAACAGGCGGATGTGGTGCTGCCGGTGGATACGGAATTGGGCGACCGGGTGAATTTGGGATTTATGGGTACGGAGGTGGTGCAGGGACGGGGGACGTTGGTGGTGACCCAAACCGGCATGAATACCGAGTTGGGCAAAATTGCCGCCGCCATTCAAGATGTGGAAGTGGAACCCACCCCCCTGCAACGGCGCATGGATCAACTGGGTCGGGTGCTGGTGACGGGCGCTTTGGCTTTGGTGGCGCTGGTGGTGACAGCAGGTACCCTCTATAACCCCCAGATGTTCGGAACCCTGGTGCAGGTGTCTTTGAGTATGGCGGTGGCGGTGGTTCCCGAAGGGTTACCGGCGGTGGTGACGATTACCCTGGCTTTGGGCACGCGCCGGATGATGCAACGGCATGCCCTGATCCGCCGCTTACCCGCGGTGGAAACCCTTGGTTCGGTGACGGTGGTCTGTTCGGATAAGACCGGAACCTTGACCCAAAACAAAATGGTGGCGCAGGTGGTGGCCCTGCCGGAACTGGAGTTGATTCAGGTCACAGGCACAGGCTATCAACCAGAAGGGGAATTTCGCCGCGGGGATCAACCGTTTTTACCCCAGTCTTGCCCGGATTTGATGGCGCTGCTGCTGGCGGGGATGCTCTGCAATGACGCCACCTGGCAGCAAAAGGGGGGGGAATGGGTGATTTTGGGGGACCCAACGGAAGGGGCGCTCCTGCCTTTGGCGGCCAAAGCGGGGGTGACGGCGGCGACCCATCCTTTGGCGCGGGTGGCCGAATTTCCCTTTTCCTCGGAGCGCAAACGCATGAGTGTGGTGGTGCGGGCGGAGGACAAAAGGATTTATTCCCTCGTGCAGGGGGATTTTTGGCTGTTTTGTAAAGGCTCGCCGGAGTTGACTCTGGAGCGGTGTGACCAGGTGCAGTGTCACGGCCAGGTGCAGGACCTGACCCCCGACCAGCGGCAGGCGATTCTCGAGCAAAACAATACCCTGGCCAGCCAGGGGTTGCGGGTGCTGGGGTTGGCCTACCGTCCCCTGGATGCCTTGCCCCCCCAACCGACGGCGGTGGATTTGGAGCAGGGGTTGATCTGGCTGGGGCTGGTGGGGATATTGGATGCCCCCCGCCCGGAGGCCAAACTGGCCGTGGCGCGCTGTCATACGGCAGGGATTCGGGTGGTGATGATCACGGGGGACCACCAACTCACGGCCTATACGATTGCCAAGGAGTTGGGGATTTTGCGCCCTGGGGAGGAACTGCTGACGGGCCGGGAACTGGAACAACTCACGCCGGAGGAATTGACGGCACGGGTGGGGCAGGTGGCGGTGTATGCCCGCGTGTCGCCGGAGCACAAACTGCGCATTGTCCAGGCGTTGCAACGCAATAACCAGGTGGTGTCTATGACCGGGGATGGGGTAAATGATGCCCCGGCGCTGAAACAGGCGGATATCGGGGTGGCGATGGGGATCACGGGGACGGATGTGAGCAAAGAGGCCAGCGATATGATTTTGCTGGATGACAACTTTGCCACGATTGTGGCGGCGGTCGAAGAGGGCCGGGTGGTGTACGGAAACATCCGCCGTTTTATTCGCTATATCTTGGGGAGCAATATCGGGGAGGTGATCACCATTGCCACTGCCCCCCTGATTGGGTTGGGAGGGACGCCGCTTTCTCCTTTGCAGATTCTCTGGATGAATTTGGCCACCGATGGCATTCCGGCGCTGGCCTTGGCCGTCGAACCGGGGCGGGCGGTGGTGATGCAACAACCCCCCAAAAACCCCAAAGAGAGTATTTTTGCCCGCGGTTTGGGGGCGTACATGGTGCGGGTGGGTCTGGTGTTTTCGCTGGTGACGATTGCTCTGATGGTCTGGGCGTATGATTACACCCAAAGCTACACCCCGACGGGTTTAGACCCCCGGCGTTGGCAGACGATGGTGTTTACCACCCTGTGTTTATCCCAGATGGGCCATGCGCTGGCGGTGCGTTCTGACAGCCGTTTGTTGATTGAACTGCACCCCCGCAGCAACCCGTGGATTTGGTGGGCGGTGGGGCTTATGACCCTGGCGCAGGTGGCAATTGTGTATCTGCCGCCCTTGCGGGAATTTTTCAGTGTGTATTACCTAACGCCGGGGGAACTGCTGATTTGTGTGGCCTTTAGTTCCCTGGTGTTTGTTTGGGTGGAATTAGAAAAGCTGGTGCTCCGGTGGCTGTGGCCGGGGCGGGATACGGAGGGGTAGGTGACTTCTCCCCCTGGGTGTGCGACTATGGTTACTGAAAGAGGTGCCGTTGTCGTCTCCCAAGGAGTTGCTTCCATGACCTTGACCCCTGCGGACCCGGTACACATTCTGGTCATTGATGACAGTATGGTGGTGCGGGAGTTGATTGCCCAGTACCTTGAAGATGGCGGTTACATTTTGGAAACGGCGGCCAATGGGGAAGCGGCCTGGGCGGCGATTTGCCAGTCTCCCCCCGATCTGATCATCAGCGATTGGTCCATGCCGGGTCTGTCGGGGATTGAACTCTGTCGGCGGGTCAAATCCGACCCCAGCTTGCAACACATTTATTTTTTGATGCTCACGGCGCGGGAAGATACGTCGGACCGCATCCTGGGGCTGGATACGGGGGCAGATGAATTTATCACTAAACCCATTGACCCGGAAGAACTGCGGGCGCGGATTCGGGCGGCGTTGCGGGTGCGGCAGTTGACCCGTTCCCTGATGGCGGCCAACCAACGGCTCAAGGACCAAAACCAACTGCTGGCGTCGATGTCCCTGTTGGACGAGGAAACGGGGGTATTGAACGAGCGGGCGTTGCAGTCGGCCTTGCCGGGGCTGTTGCGCCAGGTGGGGGAACGGCCTCCCCAAACGGTGGATGAAAACGACGTTTTGTACTACCGCTATTTGAGTTTCTGGTTGCTGGCGGTGGATGGCTGGGCGCAATTGCAGCAGGAGTATAGCAACCACGTTTTGCGCCAGGTGGTGACGGTGGTGGCGCGCCGGTTGCAGAGCCACGGCCTGCCGGGGACGCTGGTGTATCGGGCGGCGGTGAACCAGTTTGCCTGTGTGACCCTGGGGTTGTCGCCCCAACGGGCCTACGAGTTTGGGCAAACCCTGCGCCAGAGCATCAGCGGCCATCCGGTGAGCTTAAGCCGCGACCTCACCATCCCGGTCACGGCCAGTTTGGGAGGGCTAGTCGTTACCAAGGACAACCTGGGGACGGCGGAAGAATTGGTGCAACGGGTGCAGGAAGTGTTGGCGAAGGCGCAAAGTCAAGGCACGAATCAATTGCTCCTGTGGGGATACGAGGAACCTAAGGCGAGCGGGTCGGCGTAGGGCGGGGTTGGGTGGTGGCCGCCGTCAGGCGTTGAATTTCGTCTCGGTGTTCGGGGGGGGCCAGTTCCGCCGCTTTGGCAAATAGGGGTTGGGCTTCCTGCCGTTTGCCGAGGGCCTGGAGCAGTTGGGCTTTGGCAAACAGGGGACGAAAATCCTGGGGATTTTGGGTGATCAATTGCTCCAAAAGGGCCAGGGCGGGCGGGATTTTTCCCTGCGCGAGATACACCCTGGCCATTTGTATCTGGATGCCTGTGACATCCGCCTGGTTGGGTTTGACCCGCAGCAGGGATTGGTGCAGGATGGATTCGGCAAGGGCGGGCCGTTGCAACTGCACCAATAAATCGGTGACGCCGACCAAGGCCAGCAGATTCCCTGGCTGCCGCCGGAGAAATGCCCGGTAGGTGCCTACGGCTGCCTCTTTGTCGCCCAGTTCGGTTTGGGTTTGTGCCAGGAGAATGTGGTATTCGGCCACGTCCGGGTGGTTTTTGGCAAGGCGCATCAGCAGGGGAACCGCACCCTTGAGGTTTTTGTGGCGCAGGCGAATTTCCAACAAGGCCCGCAGGGCGTAGGTGTTGTTGGGGTCCTTTTCTAACACCAATTCCAATCCTTTTTCTTCGCTCACCCGTTCATCTGGGGAGCTAGGGGTGGGTGCGGGGGCCAGGAAATCGCCGACAAAGGGCAAAACGGAGAAACCGAAAAATGCGGCACCGCCAATGACCATCACCAATTTGAGCCAGGGAGGTTGGGGGCTGGCAGCCATGATGGATATGCCCGTTGCCTGCTCTTTTAGCATACCAGAAGCGCCCGGAGAGGGTACAGCCGGGGAGTGATCCGGTTTATGATCGAAAAGTCACAGCTTGGGGGTTTGCTGTATGTCCAGCGCGGCACCGCTATTGATCCAAGGGGTCATTCAGTTTATCAACATTTACCTGGTGCTTTTGGTGGTACGGGTGTTGCTCACCTGGTTTCCCTCGATCAATTGGTACAACCAACCCTGGCTAACCCTCAGTCAACTCACCGACCCCTACTTGAATCTCTTTCGCGCCTTGCTGCCGCCTGTGGGGGCCATTGATTTTTCGCCCATCTTGGCCTTTTTGGCCCTGCAATTGGCGACTCAGTTGTTGGTGGCAGTGGGCAACAGTGGCGTCTTCGGGTTCTAACAGGCTCCAGGCGGCCCGCACGCTGAAACGGTCGAGTTGGTTGGGGTTTTGGGTGCAGGTGGTGCTGGGGGTGGTGGCGTTATTCATCTTGCTGTTTGCGCTGGTGCAACGGCGGGTCAGCCTACAAAGCGGCGTGGGTTTGAGTCTGGGGTTGGCAGGCGTCGGCGCGTTGGGATTGGGCATTTGGCTGAAGTATCGGGGGGTGGAAGTGGCCCGCCGTTTGGCCGCGTCGGAGGGGGAACCGCGCCCCCGCAAAGATGAAGTCCTCAACAAACTCTGTCTGGATATGGGGGTGGCGTTGGTGGGGATGTTGGCGACGCTGTTGGGCAGTTTTGTGGTGATTGGCAGTTTGTTTGCCAAGGCGCTGTTGGTACCCCAGGGGACGTTGGCGCTTGCCAACCAGCCGGTGGATGCCCTGGATATTTTGGTGGTGCAGGGGTTGCTCAATACCATTGCGGGTCATTTTGCCGCCCTGGTCACCACCCTGTGGCCCCTGTGGCGCATCACTCGGGCTGAAGCAAACTGAGGCTGTATTCCTGCAAGACGGCCAGGGGGATGAGTTCCAAGGTTTTTTGGTGGGTCGCCGCGAGGATCACCGGTGGCGCTACCCCGGCGCGGCGGGCTTCTTCCCACCGACTGGCGCACAGACACCAGCGGTCCCCCGGTTTGAGGCCGGGGAATTGGTATTGGGGCGCAGGCGTCATCAGGTCATTGCCGCGCTGTTTGGTAAATTCCAGAAATTCGCGGGTGACTTGGGCGCACACCGTATGCACCCCGACATCCAAGGGACCGGTTTCGCAGTAGCCATTGCGGTAAAAGCCGGTAAGCGGGTTGCGGCAACACAGTTGCAGGGGCATACCAAGAACGTTGAGGGCTGCGCTCATGGGACTGGGGTCAGCAAGTGGCACACATTACAAGTCATTCTACCAAGCCTGGGCTGGGGGTGAGAGACCGCTGCGCCGCTGTGAAATAATAGAGCCGAAGACGGGAGGCCAACGGTTGGGACGGCGGTCATGATCATCGTGGAACATCTGACCAAGCGTTACGGCACCACTCTGGCGGTGCAGGATTTGAATTTCACCGTGGGGGCGGGGGAAATCTTGGGGTTTTTGGGGCCGAATGGGGCAGGGAAAACCACCACCATGCGGATGCTCACCGGCTATATGCCCCCGACGGCGGGCACGGCCAAAATTGCGGGTTATGATGTGCTTGCCGATTCCCTGGCGGTGCGGCAACGGATTGGCTATCTCCCGGAAACGCCGCCTTTGTACCGGGACATGACGGTGGAGGGGTATTTGCATTTTGTGGCCCGGATCAAGGGGGTCAGCGCAGGCGACCGTCCCCGCCGGGTCGATTGGGTGATTGCCCGCTGCGGGCTGAGCGAAAGGCGGCAGGAACTGATTCGCAAGTTGTCCAAGGGGTTTCGCCAGCGGGTGGGGATTGCCCAGGCGATTGTCCATGACCCGCCGGTGATTATCCTCGACGAGCCGACGGTGGGCCTTGACCCCAAACAGATTATCGAGGTGCGGCATTTGATCAAAAGCCTGGCCGGGGATCACACGATCATTCTTTCCACCCACATTCTGCCGGAGGTACACATGACCTGCGACCGGGTGGTGATCATCCACCAGGGGCGGGTGGTGGCAACGGATACGATTGACGGGTTGGTCAGCCAGCTCGACCACCGCAGGCAGTATGAATTAACCCTGTCTGGCCCGCTGGCGCCCTTTCAACAGGCAGTCGGGCAAATTCCGGGGGTGGAGGCCGTGCAGACCCAAAGCGAGGGGGACCACCACGTGGTGACGGTGACCACCAAAGGGGCAGCGGAGGTGGGGCCGGAATTGGCGGCTTTAGCCATTCACACGGGGCTGCGCCTCTACGAAATGCACCGGCATCGGGCGACCCTGGAGGATGTCTTTTTGCAACTGACGACCCAAGAGGAGGCCGGCGAACCGTCAGCAGGCGCCTGAAGCTGTGGTAGGATCACCCTGACTTCCTGGGAAACTGCAATGCGTTTGCTGTGGGCCAATTTCGTGGCGATTTACCGCAAGGAGTTGCAGGGCTATTTTGCCACGCCGCTCAACTATGGGATGGCCGGGGTGTACTGGTTGCTGGCGGGGGTCTTTTACATCGTTTTGTTTAATGCGGTGCAGACGAATGTGGCCGCCCAGGATTTGCAGGGTCAGGCGGGTTTGGCAGCGCCCCCGGTGGATGTGCCGGCGGTGATTTTGGAGAATTATTTGGGGGTCTTAGGTTCCCTGTCGTTATTTATCTTGCCCCTGTTGTCTATGAATTTGTTTGCCCAGGAACGGCAACAGGGCACGTTGGAGTTGCTGGCGACATCGCCTATTACCACGACGACGGTGGCACTGGGCAAATTGGCGGGGGTTTTGACGTTTTTTCTCACCCTGTTGTTGCCGGTGATGGTTTACGAAAGTGTGACGTTGTTGCAGGCGGAACCGCCTTTTTCCTTGGGGTTGATTCTTTTGGGGCATGGGGCGTTGGTGTTGCTGGCGGCGGCGATTTTATCCCTGGGTTTATTTATTTCGGCGACGACCGAAAGTACGCTGTTGGCGGCTGTGGGTACCTTTGCGTTGATCCTACTGCTGTGGATTTTGCAGGCCATTGCCGACCGCATCAGTGGGGCGCCCGCAGCGATTTTGCGCCATTTATCCCTTTTGCAAAACTACACCAATCTCATCCAGGGTTCGGTGAGCACGGCCAGTTTGGTGCTTTTTGCCAGTTATGTGATTTTGGGGGTGTTTTTGACGGTACAGTGGGTGGATGGACTGCGCTTCCAGAGGTCGTAGGTCATGAATCGGCTGGCAAAGTGGGTGCGAAATTATTGGCCGCTGTGGCTGGGGATTGCCCTGGTCAGTGCCGGGGTGGTGCTCGTCTTGGTGGGGCCCAAAAACCAACCCTGGGGTGCCGTGCTGTTGGGGGCGGGGGTGGGGCTGTTGGGGTATGCCCTGTTTCGCTTGCCGTTGTGGGAGCAGCGGGCGTTGGAAGTCGGCGGCAACGTGGCGCTGCGTACCCTGGCGGTGCTGGTGATTTTGGGACTGGTGAATTTTCTGGCGGTTCAATATCCCTATAAGTGGGACCTAAGTGCCAACCAGCGGTTTACCCTGGCGCCGGAGTCGCGCAGGTTGGTGCAAAATTTGCAAGAGCCGGTGCGGGTGCTCATTTTTGACCAGCAGATTACCCCGGCCATCCGGCAACTTCTGGAAAACTATCGGCGGGAAAACCCGGAGAACTTCCGCTATGAGGTGATTGACCCGCGCCAGAACCCGGTGATGGCCCAGGAGTTTGCTGTGCAGGGGTTTGGGGAGGTGCATCTAGAAAGCGGCAAGCGGCGGGAGCGGCTGCGGGAGGCTTTGACCGAGTCCAGTTTAAGTAATGCCATTGTACGGCTGACCCAGCCAAAACAGGGGCAGGTGGTGTTTGTGCAGGGGCACGGGGAGCGACCGTTGGAACCGGGGCAACGGGGCAGTATGTCCCAGGCACAGCAGGCGCTCCAATCCCGCAATTTCCAGGTGCAACCCCTGAATTTGGCAGAAACCGCGGGCATCCCCAAGGAGACGAAGGTGGTGGTGCTGGCCGGGCCACAACAACCCTTGTTAGCGGCAGAGGCCAAGGCGTTGACCCAGTTTGTGCAAAATGGTGGCGGGGCGCTGTTGTTGCTGGACCCTTTGGAACCGGCGAAAAATGACCGGGGATTGGGGGATTTGCTCCGCTGGGCGGGGGTGAAGCTTGATGGGCGGTTTATTGTGTCCAATACGGAAATCATCCAGGGCTTTGGCCGGGGGGTGGCGGTGACCACGCGCTACGGGGAGCACCCGATTACCAAGGATTTTGGGCAGAGTCTGGCGCTGTTTCCCCTGGCGCAGGCGGTGGATGTGGTGGGGGAAGGCGAAAAAATAGGTGTTCCCCTGTTCCTGACCGGGCGGGGGCTGTGGGCGGAAAGCAATACCCAGGAAGCGCCCTTTTTTGACCCGCAACAGGACCGGGAAGGCCCTCTACCGCTGGGGGTGGCGGTGGAAAAGGGCAAAGGTCGGTTGGTGGTGATTGGGGATTCGGAATTTGCCGTCGATGGGCTATTTAACCTGCAGCGCAATGGGGATGTGTTTTTGAATAGCATCAGTTGGCTAGCGCGCCAGGACACCCAACCTCTGTCGATTCGTTCCAAGGAACCCACCAATCGCCGGTTGAACATTAGCCGACCGCTGGCGACTGCTGTGACCCTGTTGGCGCTGCTGGGCCTGCCGCTGGGGGCATTCATGGTCGCTGGCGTCGTATGGTGGCGGCGGCGCTAAGGGGTTAGCAGTTTACGGCCACAAAAACCATCTGCAGTTCCGCCAAATGCCTAGCGGCGGAAGGCAGGGAGTATGTCAACACAAGGATGCCCCACACCCAGGAAATTCTTTCTGGCTAAACGGCCTATTATCAGCGACGCTTCCTACCCAGCACTACGGCTTCTCAGCGGTGTTTTGGGTACTGATGAGCGCCAATTCGACAGATTCCGGTTCCGGTTGTTGCAAAGCCACTTGGATATTTGGCCCAAAAAAACTGGTTAATTTTTCCACTTTGGCCTGCCATGTGGAAAACGGCACCGCTGGCGAGTCAAAGGTGAGTACCAACGTATAATGCCCGTCGCGCAGTTCTTCGCGGATGCCCACCAAAACCGGCCATTCTGCCTCTGTATTGCCTAACTTGAGCCGTTCCAAGGCGGCGGCCAAATGGGCTTTTTCCCCGTAACGATAGCGGGTGACTTCCTGGCGAATTTGCGTTTGGGTGGGGGTTGCCTGCGTCCGTTGCGCTAGGACTTCTGGCGGTGTAGGACGTGTCCAGGGAACCGGGGGCAATTCCGCCGCTTTCAGCGCCAATCCCCCCAACAGCAAGGGAATGCCATAAAAAAAACCAGCCAAATTCAACGTTGGCATATCGGCAAAATAGGCCCCCAAGCCAACCAAGGTCAAAAGGGAACCCACCGTTAGACCCAAGGTCCCCAGGGGAAGCTGTTGGAGAATTGGCGGCATTTCCTGCTAAGAAAAAAATTTGGGTGGATGATAAAAGCAGTTTAACACACCCTGAGGGCATAGCAATTGACCCTGGCACCTGCGCCCCTGCCCTCGTGCGGCTGAAAATTTCCAGTGCAGCAGATACAATAAGTTAAAGTGCAGAATCTACCGTGAGCCATCCATGCCTGAATCGGCGACCTGTTTGCCTGCTGCTTTAGCCAGTATTGTCGAACGCCTGCAACGAGCAAACCCGGCGCGGATGAAGTATGAGTTGTTGATTCGTTATGCTCAGAAATTGCCGCCTTTTCCCAGCAGCAACAAAATTCCCGAACATCAGGTCAAAGGGTGTACCTCCCAGGTGTGGCTGGTAACCCATCTGGACGAGCAAGGCCGGGTACACCTGAGCGGCGATGCGGATTCCCAGTTGGTCAAGGGATTGTTGGCGATTTTGGTGTTGGGGTTGGACGGGCTAACGCCCCAGGAAATTCTAGCCCTATCCCCGGATTTTATTAAATTGACCGGCCTGGATGTGAGTCTCACCCCATCGCGCAATAATGGCTTTATCAGTATGGTGAATTTCTTAAAAAAACGAGTGATGGCTTATGTCAGTTAAAACGGCTAGGATGTTGTCAATGGTTGGCAAGAGAAGGATGCTGAGTCATTGGGAAGGTTTACAAAAATTAGATTCCAGGGTGTAGGTCATTACCGTTGCCATTCCCGTTCAAATTTCCATGGGGCAATTCCCCGTGATTAAACATGATTAAACAACCGAAATGCTCCAGAACCAAGGGCAGTACTTCCACAACCAAATGGGCATCGTTCTGGCTTGGGCGGTACGGTATCCTGATCCTTGATTTCCAGCCGGATGTTTTACCCAGGTGAGGGTGCCCATGAGGCTCAGGCAGTTTGGTTTAGTGGTTTGCCGGATGAGTTTCTTGGCTCTGTTGCTCATGATGGCCACCGTGACAACGGCCTGTGATTTGGGGGAATCCGTGAATTTAACGGGTTTGGGGGCTTCGTTGCCGGCGCCGTTGTATCAGAATTGGGCGGTGGGGCTAAACCAACTGCATCCCCATATCCGGGTCAATTACCAGTCCCAGGGAAGCGGCGCGGGGATTGAGAATTTTATCCGGGGCAATGTGGATTTTGCCGCCAGTGACCTGGCGATGCGGGATGAGGAGATGGCCCAGGTACCGCAGGGGGTGTTGCTGTTGCCCATGACGGCAGGCAGTATCGTGCTGGCATACCATCTGCCGGGTGTGCCGGAGGGTCTGAAGCTGAGCCGGGAAGTGTATGTGGGGATTTTGAGTGGGCAAATTCGCCGCTGGAATGACCCGCACATTGTGGCGTTGAATCCGGGGGTGACGCTCCCGGACCAGGGAATTACGGTGGTGCATCGTGCCGATGGCAGTGGGACAACGGCGGTGTTGACCAGGCATTTGAGTGCCATTAGCCCACAGTGGCAAGAGAATTTTGGTGAAGGAACGACGATTCAATGGCCGACGACGGGAAATTTTGTGGGTGCGAAGGGCAATGAAGGGGTAACGGCGCGCATTCAACAGATACCGGGTGCGATTGGTTATGTGGAATATAGTTATGCCCGCAGCAACCAACTGGCAACGGCGGCTTTGGAAAACAAGGCGGGGAATTATGTGATGGCGACGCCGGAAGCGGGAGCAGCGGCGCTGGCGGCAGTGACACTGCCAGCAAATCTACGGGCGTTTATCAGCGACCCGGAAGGCAAAGATGCTTACCCGTTGGTGACCTACACCTGGCAGTTGCAGTATCAACACCAGCCCGATGCCCGTAAGGCAGTGGCGTTGGAGATGTGGATAGAATACGGCTTGAATGCGGGGCAAAAGGTAGCAGCGGCATTGGGCTACATCCCTTTACCCCAGGCGGTGCGCAAGCGCATTGCTCAGGTGGCCGATACCCTCAGCGACCAATACACCATTACCTTGCAGGATGATTAGGGTTTTTCGGATGCAGGTTCCCGATTGTCGTGCTCGTTCGTTGCTGGAGCGGTGGTCTGACCGGTTGTTGGTGCATACCACCATGGGGTTGGCAGGATTGACCGGGCTGCTGTTGGTCTGGATGGTGCTGGTTATTGCGTGGCAGGCCTTACCGGCAATGCAGCAGTTTGGCTGGCGGTTCCTCACAAGTGGGGGCTGGCAGCCGGTGCCGGGGCGGGAGCATTTTGGGATTTTGCCCATGCTGTATGGCACGTTGGTTAGTTCGCTGTTGGCCCTGCTGGTGGCGCTGCCTTTGGGGCTGGGCACGGCCATTTTTTTGAGCGAGGATTTTCTCCCTTTACCGCTGCGGACGGTGATGGCGTTTTTGGTGGAGGTGTTGGCGGCCATTCCCAGTGTGGTGTACGGGTTGTGGGGGATGTGGGTTCTTATTCCCCTGCTGCAGCCGTTGCTGGGATGGTTGCACCGGCATTGGGGGTGGATGCCCTTATTTGGGACGGAACCGGTGGGGCCGGGGATATTGCCTGCGGCGTTGGTGTTGGCCGTCATGATCCTGCCCATTCTGACGCTGATGGCAAAGGATGCCCTGGCGGCTTTGCCCCCGGAATTGCGGCAGGCTTCGCTGGCTTTGGGGGCGACCCGTTGGTGGACGGTGATGCGGGTGCTCATTCCGGCGGCGCAGTCGGGGATCGTGGGGGGCGTGCTGCTGGCTTTGGGGCGGGCGTTGGGAGAAACGATGGCCGTGACAATGCTGATTGGGAATGCCAACCAGTTTCACTGGTCTTTGTTGGCGCCGGCCAATACCATTGCGTCGCTGTTGGCCAATCAATTTCCCGAGGCGCGGGGGATGCAGTTGTCGGCGTTGATGTATGCTGCTTTGGTGCTACTACTGCTGACGCTGGTGGTGAACCTTTTGGCTGAAGTCATCATTAACCAACTCCAAGCAACGTACCAAGCGGGGGGGAAGCCATGACCACCACGACTCTGCATCCGCACGTGGCCGGGTTCAGCAAACGTCCAAAACTGCGTACCGGCCTAGGCTGGCTCCTGACGGGGGTCGCGGGGTTGTGTACGTTGTTGACGCTGATTCCCCTGTTTGCGGTTTTGGGGTTTGTGTTGGTGCGGGGAATCGCTCGTTTCAACCTTGCCCTGTTTACCCAACTGCCGCCGCCACCGGGGTTAGCAGGGGGTGGGCTGGGCAATGCGCTGGTCGGCACGGTGGTCGTGGTGTCGCTAGGTACGGTGATGGCGGTGCCGTTGGGGGTGTTGACGGCGGTGTACCTATCAGAGTTTTGTCATACGCCGGTGCACAGGGAAATTGCCCGCTGGCTGCGGTTGGGCATCAATGTTTGGGCGGGCGTCCCTTCGGTTCTGGTTGGGGTGTTTGTCTATGGGTTGTTGGTCAGCACCGGCATAGTGGGGTATTCGGCCATCGCGGCGGGAGTGGCGGTGGCGGTGTTGATGGTGCCGATGATTGTGCGGGCAACCGATGCAGCACTCCACATGGTGCCCCCGGAACTGCGGTGGGCGTCGGTGGGGTTAGGGGCTTCCCATGGCGATACGGTGGTGCGGGTGGTGTTGCCCGCGGCGTTGCCCTCAATCGTCACGGGGGTGATGGTGGCGATGGCCCGGGCCGCAGGGGATACAGCGGCATTGCTCTTTACCGCCTTGTTTTCCCCGTTTTGGCCCCAGGGACTGTTTGAACCGATTGCCACCCTGTCGGTATTGGTGTACAACTTGGCGACGATGCCTTTTGCCCCCCAACAGGAGTTGGCTTGGGCGGCGGCATTTTGCCTTGTCCTGCTGACCTTGGCAGCGAGTGTACTTGCCCGGCTGGTCATGCGTCGTGGGGGTTGGTGCCGGTTATGACCAGGAGCGATGCTTTGCCTCAACCGGTATTTCGGCTGGAAAATCTCAATCTTTTCTATGGTCATGTGCAGGTGGTACGGGATGTTTCGCTCACAATTTGCAAAAACCAAATCACCGCGTTGATTGGCCCTTCAGGCTGTGGAAAAAGTACGATTTTACGCTGTTTGAACCGGCTAAACGACCTGATTCCCACATTTCGGTTGGAAGGGAAAATCACCTATTACGATAAAAACCTCTACGACCCGGATATTGACCCGGTGGAAGTGCGCCGCCGCATTGGTATGGTCTTTCAAAAACCCTATCCTTTTCCCAAGTCCATTTATGACAATGTGGCCTACGGAGCACGGGTGATGAAATACAAGGGGAATTTGGATGAATTAGTTGAGCGTTCGTTGCGGCGGGCAGCCCTGTGGGACGAGGTAAAAGATAGGTTAAAACAGAGTGCCTATTCCCTTTCGGGGGGGCAACAGCAACGCCTGTGCATTGCCCGTGCGATTGCCACAGAACCGGAGGTGGTGTTGATGGATGAACCCTGCTCGGCCCTTGACCCAATTGCTACCGGCAAAATTGAAGAATTGCTGCACGAACTGAAGGCCAATTATACGATTGTGATCGTGACCCACCACCTGCAACAGGCCAAGCGGGTGGCAGATGTGACGGCCTTTTTTAATACGGAATCCACACCCGCCGGGGGCAAAGTGGGGTATTTGGTGGAATGGGACCTGACCCACAACATTTTTCATGCCCCCCAAAAACAGGCAACCCTGGACTACGTGAGCGGGCGATTTGGGTAAATGCAATTGCCCTGCAACCTCAGGCTGTTTGCCAGTGCCGTCCAAATTGATTTGCTGAAAGTTATAGTCATTTTTATTGAAAATGCAACATTTTATGAGAGGAGGGTGTAAGATGGGGAGGAAGGTGAGAATCAAGGAGGAGAATCAGAATGTGTTACAGCCTGGATTTACGGAAGAAGGTGATAAGTTTCATTGAGAACGGG
>NZ_JBRCEP010000059.1:0-15765 GCF_053491055.1 Gloeomargarita sp. | reverse complement strand
CCCGTTCTCAATGAAACTTATCACCTTCTTCCGTAAATCCAGGCTGTAACACATTCTGATTCTCCTCCTTGATGCTCACCTTCCTCCCCATCTTACACCCTCCTCTCATAAAATGTTGCATTTTCAATAAAAATGACTATATAACAAACATTTATAACAAAAGATTTTCCCAGTAAACATTTTGCCTGACCTGGATTTATGAACCTTTGGTGCAGAGTTCAACACTCCTGGGCGATATGGTCATGCGGTCTGGCCGGTGAACCGAGCGTTTTCAGTGCGCTCGTACCGCCCGAAACATCCCAAAGCGGCACAACCCCGTACCAAAAGCCCAACGCATGAGCAAAAACGTGGGTACTTCCCGCAGCGCTTTTACCAAACCCACCACCCCAAACCGCAGGAGTCCTTCCGGGCGGACTATCCCCTGCCAAATGCCATCCAACCAGGAAGGCAAGGTTGCTGCCGTCCAATCCGCCGTGACAACCCTGCCTGCCACCCACCCGGTCGCTGCCAAGGCTGCCGCAAATTCCTCAATGCTGGCAAAGGCCGGATGCGCCCATTGGTCCAACAATTGCCGCATCACCCATTTTTCCCAAGGACGCAGGGGCTTTTGCCGGTCATCCCGTTGGTTCCAGTCCGCCACCACCAAAATTCCCCCCGGTTTGAGCACCCGCAGCAACTCCCGGGCAAATTGCGCCTTATCCGGCATATGCGGCCCCGCTTCGATAGACCAAACCACGTCAAAACTGCCATCGGGAAAGGGCAACGCCAGGGCATCCCCCACCTGAAACTGCACCGGCAACCCAGGGGGCGTCAACGCCCGCGCCCGCTCGACCTGGCGGGGACTGATGGTAATCCCCGTCACGTGAAACCCGTAATCCCGCGCCAAAATGCGACTGCTGCCGCCAATCCCACACCCTACATCCAACACCGTGGTTCCCGGCGGCAAACGGTCTAAACCACCCCAGCGCACCATTTCATGCACCAAATCCACCTTGGCTTGACGAAAATCCTTCCGCCGCGGGGGAAAACCATAATGCCCCAGGTGAATATGCTCCCCCCAGTAAAATTCCAAAATGCCATCTTGGGTCCAAGCGTCGTAAGCAGCCGCCACCGAAGCCGCCGTTTGATACCGGCGGGGAAACCGCAAATATAACCCCAAGCCCAACAGTACCCCTGCAGCCAATACACCTAGCCCAATCGCCAAAACCTGCACCATACGCTCAGTCCAGGAGTAAAATAAAAAATCCCGCCTGGGGTCGGGGCATGTACGTTACCGTTTTTAATCTTACTTTAATTTTTGCTTTACCTGATGCGGTTGGCTTGCCCGCTCTCTCGCCTACCCCAGCCGCCGATTTGTTACAAATTGTTATACTTGACGGCAGAGGGCAGACCAAAAAGGATGTTTTTATGGAAGGGCGGACCCAGACCCGTTGCCGCTTGGGGCAGACTGATGTGGAAGTAAGTCCGGTGGGTATTGGCACGTGGGCGTGGGGGGACCAATTGTTTTGGGGCTACGGCAAGCAGTACAACGACCAGGATTTGCACGCGGCTTACCGGGCGAGCATTGAGGGGGGCATTACCTTCTTTGACACGGCAGAAGTGTATGGGGGGGGCCGGTCGGAGCAATTGTTGGGGCAATTTGTGCGGGAGATGGGTCGCGCGGCGGTCATTGCCACCAAATTTATGCCCTTCCCCTGGCGGTTTTGGCCGCAAACCCTGGTGGATGCCCTGCGCGCCAGCATTCGCCGTCTGGGGGTCAACCAGGTGGATTTGTACCAAATCCATTGGCCGGTGCATTTCCCCGTGTCCCTGGCCAGTTGGATGCACGCTCTGGCGGATGCGGTGGCGTTGGGGTTGACCCGCGCGGTGGGGGTTTCCAACTATTCCCTGGCCCAGATGCAGGAAGCCCAGCGGGTGTTGGCCGACCGGGGCATTCCCCTGGCCAGCAACCAGGTGGAATACAGTTTGATTTGTCGCGCCCCCGAACGGAACGGTTTGTTACGTTATTGTCAGGAATCGGGCATTACTTTAATTGCCTACAGTCCTTTGGGCATGGGACTTTTGACCGGCAAATATACGGTGGACAATCCGCCGCCGAGTGCCCGCGGGTTGCGCTTCCATCGGGAACGGCTGGTGCAGGTACGGCCTTTGCAGGGCCTGCTCCAGGAAATCGGCCAACGCTACGGCAAAACCCCGGCGCAGGTGGCCTTGAATTGGGTGCTCTGCAAGGGTGCCCTGCCCATTCCCGGCGCCAAAAATGCCCGCCAAGCCCAAGAAAATGCCGGAGCGATGGGGTGGCAACTCACCCCGGATGAAGTCCAAGCCCTAGACCAGGCCAGCCCCAACTGGTAGGAATTACTTATCCGGGCTGGAAAAGAGAATCAAGGGGTAGGGAATGCGGCGCAACAACTCCCCGCCCAGGGAAGGGGAAATATCCCACAATTTGGTCATGTGGGCTTCAGTCAGGGTCACCGCACTGATGTCCAACGTCTGGGCTAAGGTCATACAGGCTTCCACCGGATTGCCCGTGCGCACATGGGTATAGACCTGGGGAATGTAGGGGGACAACTGGGCCGCCACCGTTTGCAATTCCTGTTCCGCCCGCCGGATTTCCTGGGGGTCGGGGTCAAAATCCCGGCGAATCGGGTCTTCGACCACCCACACCAGATGACAACATTCCACCCGGGGCACGGGATTTTTTTGCACCTGCGCCAAGACACTGTGCAGCAAATGTTGGGACTCCGGGTGCCCCCGATAGGGCAACATCAGATGGTAGAACAAATGGCGGCACCGCAAGTCCAACTCCTCCGCCGTCAACACCTGCACCAACTGGGGGCGGATCACCATCAGGGGAATCTCACACTTACGCATAATATTGAGCGCATCGCTGCCCACCAATTTTTCCGTTAGGACATTCCGCTGCTGGGTACCCACGATGATCACATCCGCGCCCACTTCCTGCGCTGCCTGCACGACCACTTCCGCCGGTTTTCCCGAACGAATCACCCGCTGCACCTGCACGCCACCCGTATCGCTGGGCAAGGTTAACTTGGCTGCCGCCGCCGCCAGCGCTTCCGTATCCTCCCGTACCCGCACGCCCACATCCCGATAGGGCACCCCATGCACAAAGGTCACCGCTTCGATACCGCCTGCCCCCAACGCCGGGAGAAAGTGGCTAAATCGGTGCAACCCATCCCGCAAATCTGTCGCAATGACCAATCGCTTGAACACCCCTACCCCCCGGACGTGACCCTGGCTGGTTACCCGCAGTCTAACATACCCACAATGATCGCGGCGTACCATCTACAGGGGCAAAAACGTTCCCGGCTATGGCCCCATGCCATGCGATGGCCAGTTTGACCCCGTTAGGTTGCCGCATGCCCGCCGTAAAACCACTATCCTAACCTTCGATAGACTGGTTTTTGTCACTGCGCCTGAATCGTTCTAACAATGTATGGCAGTTGTTCACCATACCTTGCCTACCTATGACCGACACCCTCACAGCCCATCCCCTGTTGCGCCAAGTCATTGCAGAATTAACGGCTGATTTTCGCCGCATTGATGCGTTAGTGAAATACAACTTGATCCGGGTGATTCAGGCCATGCGGACGCATCGGGTTGGGGTACACCATTTTCAGACGACGACCGGCTATGGGCACGGCGACCAAGGGCGGGAAGTTCTAGAGCAGGTTTTTGCCCAAGTGATGGGTGCCGAAGCGGCGCTGGTACGCCCGCAGTTTTTCTCCGGTACCCATGCGATTGCCTGCGCCTTGTATGGCCTTTTGCGTCCTGGGGATGAATTGCTCGCGGTGACGGGGGCGCCCTACGATACCTTGGAACCGGTATTGGGTCTGCGCGAAAAAGGCAGTGGTTCGTTGCAGGATTTTGGCATTACGTATCGGCAATTAGATTTAACGCCCACAGGGCGGGTCAATTACGAACAATTGGCGGCGATGATTCATGCCAAAACCAAGGTCGCTTTGATTCAACGTTCCTGTGGTTATTCCTGGCGGCCGAGTGTAACCATAGCTGAACTGCGCCACCTCATTCACACCATTAAACAGATCAATGACCGGGTGATTTGCGTGGTGGACAATTGCTATGGGGAATTTGCGGAAATGCAGGAACCGCCGATGGTAGGTGCGGATGTCATTGCCGGTTCGCTCATCAAAAATCCAGGCGGTACCCTCGCGCCCTGTGGCGGTTATGTCGCCGGTAAAAAAGAATATGTAACCTTGGCAGCCAATCGGTTAAATGCCCCCGGTATTGGTTGCGAAGCCGGTCCCTCTTTGGGCTGTAACCGTTTATTTTTTCAAGGTTTGTTTTTGGCCCCACAAATGGTGGGGGAAGCCCTGAAAGCCGGGCTGTTGTTGGCGGCCACCTTTAGTCGCTTGGGCTACCGGGTGCAACCGCGAGTCGAGGACCCTCGCACCGATACCATTCAAGCCATTGAACTGGGGAACCCAACCCGTTTGACCGACTTTTGTCGGGCCTTACAACGGCTCAGTCCGGTGGGCAGTTACCTGGACCCGGTGCCTGCGCCCATGCCCGGTTACGAAAGCCCCTTGGTCATGGCTGGCGGTACGTTTGTTGACGGCAGTACCAGCGAATTTTCTGCCGATGGGCCTTTGCGTCCGCCCTACATTGTCTTTTGTCAAGGAGGCACGACATGGCTCCATTGGCTCTGGGCGTTGGAGGAATTGCTGGCCGAATGGGCGCTCTAGTCGACATACAAAAACACCTCATTTTTTTCGTAGCGCACTTTGGGGCGTTGGGCATTTTTGTCATCGGCGGCGCGGTAACCCACAGGGCAAACTACGACCGAACGATAGGGGGTATCCGTGAGGCCAAGAATTTCATCGTACTTAGCGGGAATAAAACCTTCCATCGGACAGGTGTCAATCCCCAAAAAAGCAGCTACGGTCATCAATTGTCCCAGGGCAAGGTACACCTGGCGGGCGGCCCATTCTTCTAAATTCAAGGGGTAGGGGGGTTGGGTCAAAAATCCCTTGATCATCTGCCCAAGTCCCTGGAGATTTTCTAGGGGAATCCCCTGGACGGCTGCCATCCGTTCAAGATAGCGATTGACGTCCTGTTCAGTAATGTGTTTTTGCAGCGCCAAGACCAGCAAATGCGAGGCATCCACCACTTGTTTTTGTCCCCAGGAATGTTCGACCAATTGAGCACGAATATCCGGGTTATTCACGACAACGAATTTCCAGGGCTGTAGCCCGAAGGAGGAGGGAGCCAACCGTAAACTTTCCTCTAAAACCTGCCAAATTTCCGGGGGAATTTTGCGGGTGGGGTCAAATTTTTTTGTGGCATAACGCCAATACAATTGACGCTTCACAAAATCGGTGGATACATAATCACACGACATGGGAATTGACCTCGCTTGGTTGTGACCAACCCCACTATAGCAAAAGCATATGAGATGCTATTTGCCCTGCAAACCAACCTGTTGTTTTCCTGAACAGTGGCTGGTTGTCGGTACCGAGGCGTTGATGGAGACTTGCCAGCAACGAGGCTCTGTTTGGGCGCACCATCCCCAGGCGAAATGTTGCTAAGACTCCAGAGCTGCCACCCTCACCCCCTGCACCAATCGTCCAGGTGCACTACCGTTCTGGCATCGCCGGGGCATTCCAGGGCAAAAGTAACGACACAACGCCGGCTGAACCAAGGGCATTGCTGAGTGGATGAAGAGTCTTTTTGTTGTCCATAGAAACGAGAATACGTTGCATCACCGGGCTAGATACGCATTTGGGCACAAACCCATAAAACCCATAAAATCTTGAAATTACCCCTGTGCCCAATCTATGGGCAAGGCGCAATTGCGCCAGCGGCGGGAACGCCCAGGCGTGTTTTTCCTTCTCCAAACTACGGTACCCTGAAGGGCAAACCAAACAGGAAGCAGGCATGAGACGACGGGAACTGTTGGTAGGAGCAGGAGTTTTGCTGGCAACGGGGCGGGTGTTGGCCCAGGGAGCGCCCCCAGGGGTGACGATTCAGTTTTTCGGGCATACCTGTTTTCTTTTGACCGGCGGCGGTTTGCGGATTTTGGTCAACCCGTTTTTGCCCGGCGGCTGTACCCAAGGCTACCGGCAACCCCGAGTGCAGGCAAATTTGGTGCTGGTCAGCAGTTTGCTTTTGGATGAAGGGTATGTGGTGGATTTGCCGGGCGACCCCAGAGTGCTGGCCGTTGCCGGCGACTACGAACTGGCCAATGGGTTCAAAATCTCAGGTTTTCAGACCCACCATGACCGCCTGGGCGGGCGTCGGTTTGGGGCAAATATCTGCTGGCGGTGGACCCAGGCGGGGATGCGGTTTTTGCACCTAGGGGGGACAGCAACACCAATTGGCGTGGAACAGCAGATTTTGTTTGGCACCCCGGATGTGCTGTTTATTCCCGTCGGTGGCCGAGACAAGGCGTTTAATCCCCAGGAGGCGGCAGCAGCGGTTCAGGCCCTCACCCCCAAAATTATTGTCCCGACCCACTACCGCACCCAGGCAGCGGATGCCACCTGCGATCTCTTCCCGTTGGCGGATTTTTTGGCATTGATGGGCAATACACCCGTGCGGCGGGTGGGGGAGCAGGTGACCATGCGACCGGCAGATTTGCCCACCCAAGGGTCAATCATCTACGTCTTTAGCTACAATTTTTCTACTCCGGTCAAACCCAGCCCTACGCCGAAACCCAAAGTTTCCCCTGGTTCGATGCCCCGCTAGGAATGGTTACGACGCCTTTGGAATTGCATCCCCCGCTGCCTGCCGAGGAATATGCCGAACGGCGACGCCGATTTTTGGCCGCTTTGGGACAGGGAACGGCGATTTTGCCCAGTGCGCCCCAGGCGTATCTCCATGGGGATGTAGAGGCAGGTTATCGTCAAGACGGTAATTTTTTCTATCTCACGGGGCTGAATGAACCGCAGGCCGTCGCTGTTTTTGCCCCCCATCACGGGGAACATCAATTTGTGTTGTTTGTGCTGCCTAAGGACCTGGAAAAAGAGGTATGGACGGGTTATCGGGTTGGCCCGGAAGCCGCTAAAGAACTATACGGTTGCGATGCCGCTTTTTCCATAGAGGAATTGGACCAAAAACTCCCGGAATACGTGGAAGGGGCTACCTGCATTTACTACCATCCGAGCCGGGATGAAGCGATGAATGAAAAAATCTACCGGCTCTGGCGGCAAATGGTCAATTTGCGGCAACGCAAAGGGTATGGGCCAACGGTTCTGGCGGATGTGAATCCCATTTTGCATCCCCTGCGCATGGTCAAAAGTCCGGTGGAATTGCAACGCATTCGCCAAGCGGTCGCCATTGCCGCCAAAGCCCACATTCACGCCCAAGAAACCACCCGCCCTGGGATGTTTGAATATGAGATTCAAGCGGGCATGGAAGCGATTTTTCGCCAGCACGGGGGCGCCCCAGCCTATCCCTCAATTGTGGCTTCGGGGCCGAATGCCTGTATTTTGCATTACGGGGATAATATCCGGCAAACCCAAGCAGGGGATTTGGTTTTGATTGATGCGGGGTGCGCCTGGGGATGTTACAACTCAGACATTACCCGCACTTTTCCGGTCAACGGCACCATGACGCGGCCACAACAATTGATTTACGAGGTGGTATTGCGGGCACAATTGGCGGCGATTGAGGTGGTCAAACCGGGGGTGCCCTACGATCAGATTCACAAAACGGCAGTGCGGGTTTTGGTAGAGGGTTTAATTGACCTGGGGTTATTAAGGGGGGATGCGGCAGAAATTGCCAACGAAAAGGACGAAAAACAACAAAAATATCGGCCCTATTATATGCACCGCACCGGCCATTGGTTGGGATTAGAGGTTCACGATGCGGGGATTTATTACCAAGACAAAGAGGTCGCCACCCTTTTGGCTCCCGGTCAAGTCTTTACCATTGAACCTGGTTTATACATTGGCCCCCATGCGGAACCCTTTGCCGGACAACCAGCCATTCCTGATGAGTTTCGGGGGATTGGTGTGCGGATTGAAGATGATATTTTGGTGACGGAAACGGGTTGTGAGGTTCTGACTGCGGCGGTTCCCAAATAACTCACGAACGAATTGCCTCCATGGAAGCGGCTGTCACCGAAGTATTACCGATTGATGCTTTACCGGAGGCTCCCCGCTATTTCCCAATCGAACGGGGACGCTATGAGGTGAAACCGGGTCTTTATCCCCTGGGCAAAGATTTTGGCAATGGGGTCTGGGATCAACGGGTTTTTCAGATTGACGGTAACTACACCTGCTACTATCACGCCAAACAATTAGCCCGTCGGGAATGCCTAAAAAAGTACTATCAAACCCAAGAATTTGCTCCGGAAATCGAACGGTCAATTGCCCAATTTATCACCGAACGTCTAGTCCAAGAATATCCCCAGCATTATCAAATAACCCAACAGGCCAATGGCCGGATATGGCATAACCGATTAACCGGAGAAGCTGTGTATTTTGACGCTGATTATCGTCTGTTGGATGTCACCGGTTTACCCCCGGAGGTGCCCCCTTATTGCTCCGCGTTGGATGCCTTGGCTTGCCAGGTGCAAGAGGATATGGCGGTTGTCTCGCGGGCGGGGGAGCGGCATTGGCTCAGTGCCATTCACCTGTGTTTTCCCAACCATTGGGCTGCCGCGGCGAAAATTGGCCGGGAATTTGCCGAGGTTCATGGGCCGGTGCCGGGGATGGCCGGGATAAACCGCCGGGGCCATGCCTTGGTGCATACCATGATCACCCAACCGCCGCTGGTGCGTTTTGCCTGGGGTGTGAGCACCGACACGCGCTTGAACCACCACCCGGAACCCCCGCCAGGGGTTGACCCGGAGCAATGGCAGGGACGGCGTTTTCAACCCCATGACCCGCGCCTGTACTTACGCATCGAACGGCAGGTGATTTGGGGATTTCCGGCGGTGGAAGCGGCGCTCTTTACCATTCGCACCTATTTCCTAGATGTGGAGGTGATGAAAAAACAATTTCCTGGTCACTGTGCCCAACTGCGGGCAGCAATTCAGTCTATGTCGCCGGCAGCCTTAGATTACAAAGGTTTGGCGCACCACTGGTCGGAGATTTTAGCCTGGTTGGATACCCCTATTTCGCAATAGTTATCGGCGACCAGCGGGAAACATGTACCCCAGGAAGCCAGAAGATAGGCGACAGTCATTTCGACTAAGAATGTGACACTTTTTAGATATTTTTAACGCTCCATCTCGTTTTGGGACAGAGGGTGTCGCTAAAGGCAAATGTGGCAAACTTGGTTGAAACTGCATACAACTCCCGCAAACTTATGGGTATTGGCGCAATGTCTCATCCACCCTTTACGATGCTTCTCCCTGGGAAGGCAAAGCCACCGACCTGACGGAGAAGCCTTGTTAGCATCTCTTGAGCATTGCAAAGATAGCGCTACTGATACATGTCTTGAATGACATCCTGATACCGTTCCATGACCTGATTGCGTTTGATTTTGAGGGTCTGCGTCATCAGTCCGTTTTCTATCGTAAACGGTTCGCCAAGCAGCCGAAATGGCCCAATCTGCTCAAAAGGCCGCACACTGGGACGATTCTGCGCATGGGTTTTTAATTCCATCCGGTAGAGTTCCAACACTTCCGGTGTGTTCAAGGTCCAGGCGCCCGGCAGCGGTTCCTCGTGCGGCATGACCAAGGTGTGCCCCTGCGCCTGCGCCCACGCCTTGAGCGCCGTTTCGTTGGGCACAATCAAACACCCCAACTGGCGCTTATCCTGTCCCACCAAAACGATCTGGCTAATGTAGGGACTTTGTAAACAGGCGTCCTCAATCGGCTGCGGTTCCACATTCTCGCCGCTGCTAAGGACAATCGTGTCTTTGGCCCGCCCGGTCAGCACCAAATCTCCTTGAGGGGTCACCCAGCCCAAATCCCCCGTATCGAACCAACCCTGGTCATCTACAACCTTGGCAGTGGCTTCTGGGTTGCGGTAGTAGCCTTTCATCAACTGCGGTCCGCGGGCCAGCACCAAGCCCTGGTGGGTTGCCGGTAGGGGTTGGCGGGTTTCTGGGTCCACGATTTTGATTTCCGTCCCTGGTAGGGGTTGCCCTGCGGAATAACGCAGATTGCGGGTCACGGAACGGGCCGTCAGCACGGGTGAGGTTTCGGTCAAGCCATAGCCAACCAGAATCGTAAACCCGGCCAGTTCATAAAAATCATCCAAATGCCGTGCCAAGGCTCCGCCCCCGCTGGCTCCTTCCCGCAAGCGTCCCCCCACCGCCTGCCGCACCTTGCGATACACCAGCCAATCGGCCAGCCGATGCACCGGCCAAAGGCACAGGGCCACCAACCCACCTTGCCACCGCTGGAAAAGACGCGGCTGCACCGGTTCCAAGGTCAGTCCCTGCCACAGCCGTTTGCCGTAGATGTAGCGTTTGCTGATCCCTATCAAGCGCCAAATCAGCGCTTGTTTGCCGGGGGGCTGCTGCCGAAACTCCCGCTCGACCCCCTCATAAATGGACTCCCACATCCGGGGCACACCGACAAGGTGATGCGGGCGGTAGCGGGTTAAATCCTGCTTAAAATGCCGCAGGGTGCTGTAGATTTGGTGAATCCCCTGGGAGAGCAAAAAATACTCCCCGGAACGCCCGTAACTATGCCACGTAGGGAGCAAACTCAAGGCCACATTCCCCGGCTTGGGCCGAAACACCACGTGCAGACTTTCGACTTGGTGGAGTAAATTGCCGTGGCTGAGCATTACCCCTTTGGGTTTACCGGTTGTGCCGGAGGTGTAAATCAGAGTTGCCAGGGAGTCCCGTTCCAAATGGGGGGGCTGAAACGGGTGGGTTTCCCCCCGCTGCATCACCTGGGCAAAACTGAGGCTATTGCCATCCCCTTCGCCCCACAGCACGATGACTGCCCGGGGTTGCCATTCCCCCAGATAGGGTTTTAGCCGTCGCAGCACTTCCGGCGTATCCACCACCAGAAAACTGCTGTCGCTGTTGCGGTAGATAAAATCCAGTTCCGCGACAGGCGCCTGCGCCCCCCGCACCACATCCACCCCGCCAGCGCGCATAATGCCCTGGTCGGCAATCAGCCAGCGGGAGCTATTGTCGGCAAACAGGGCCACCCGTTCCCCCGGCTGCACCCCCAGGGCCTGCAACCCCTGGGCAAACCCCTGAATGTGGCGCGCCAATTCGGGGTACGTAAGGCGCACAGGCGGCTGGCGGTGCGGTTCTTCCAACGCCACCAGGTGGGGAAACCGTTGCGCCAAATCCGGCCACAAATCGGGGAGGGCAGACCAAGGAGCCATAACAACCGGGTATTGGTGGTGTTGCTACTAGGGTAACCTGTTTTGCCGCCAGGGCTGGCAATAAAACGTTATAATTTGGGCGGAATCTTGGGGAGCGCCGGCAGTGGTACGAGCATTTTTCATCGGGCGGGCGGCAGCGCAGGTCCTATCCGAACAGGTGAGCAATTGGCTCGGGGAAGCCTTGGCTGCGGTGGGGCGGTGGGATGCCCAGCAACGGGAAGCCCTGCGGCAGAGCATCCAGCAGATTCTCGACCGGGCGGCCCAGGAAGAACAGCGGCTAACCCAAGCAGCGTCCCCGAGCCCGGCGGCCAAGCCTGTGGACCTGCAAACCACCATTGACGAATTGCGGGCGGAAATGGCACGCCTGCGTACCGAACTCAAGCGTTATCGCCAACAGCACTAGGGTGGCCGTCCTCGTCAGCACCAAGAAGTACCGCTGGAACCAGGAACGCTACTCCCGCTGGCGTCGCACGTTTGATATTTGGTGGTTTGTCCTGCGCTTTTTGGCCGCCCAGTGGCTCTACGAAAAAAATTGGAGTTATCGGGGCGGCTCCACCCCGGAAAAACGGGCACAACGGCGGCGGCGCATTGCCGTTTGGGTGCGGGAGCAGTTGTTGGAGTTAGGCCCCACCTTTATCAAGGTTGGGCAGTTGTTTTCCACGCGGGCGGATATTTTCCCGGCGGAATACGTGGAAGAATTGGCCAAATTGCAAGACCAGGTGCCTGCCTTTGGCCTGGACCAGGTGGCGCGCATTATCGAAACGGATTTGGGCAAACCTATAGACAAGCTGTTTCTCAATTTCGAGCCAACCCCTTTGGCCGCGGCCAGTTTGGGTCAGGTGCATCGGGCGGAATTGCCCACCGGGGAAGCGGTGGTGGTCAAGGTGCAGCGTCCGGGTTTGCGCCAGTTGTTTCAGATTGATTTGGCGATTGTCAAAGACATTGCCCGCTATTTCCAAAACCATCCCCGTTGGGGGCCAGGACGGGATTGGCTGGGCATTTATGAAGAATGTGCCCGCATTCTCTACGAAGAAATTGATTACCTCAATGAGGGACGCAATGCGGATGAATTTCGCCGCAATTTCCGCAACGTCACCTGGTTAAAGGTTCCCCGCGTCTATTGGCGCTACTGTTCCCGGCGGGTGCTCACCTTGGAGTATTTGCCGGGGATCAAAATTAGCCATTACCACGCTTTGGATGCGGCTGGGTTGGACCGGCGGCGGCTGGCGGAATTGAACGCCCGTGCCTATTTGGAACAGGTGTTGAATCATGGGTTTTTCCACGCCGACCCCCACCCCGGCAATATCGCGGTGGACCCCGATGGCAGTTTGATTTTTTATGACTTTGGCATGATGGGGCGGCTTCACCCCCAGACCAAAGAAAAACTCGTGCAAACCCTGATGTGTATCGTGGAGCGGGACGCCGACGGGGTGATTGAGGCGCTGATCCAACTCAAAGCCCTGGTGCCGCAGGGGGATATGGGGCCGGTGCGCCGTTCCTTGCAGTACGTTTTGGACAATCTGCTGGATAAACCGCTGGAGTTGCAGTCCATTGGCGCGATTAGCGAAGATTTATATGCCCTGGCCTACGACCAACCGTTTCGCTTTCCCGCCACCTTTACCTTTGTGATGCGGGCCTTTTCCACGCTTGAGGGGCTGGGGCGGGGCTTGGATGCCAATTTTCAATTCTTCCAAATTGCCACACCCTATGCCTTGCAACTGATGGAACAGCGCCAAAACCACGACCTTTGGGGGGAATTGGGGCGGCAGGCGGCCAAAATGAGCAACTCGGCCTTGAGTCTGCCCCGGCGGGTCGAAGAAACCCTCACCAAGCTGGAACGGGGGGACCTGGTGGTGCGCAGCCGTTCTTTGGAGATGGAGCGGCTGTTGCGCCGGTTGAGCGCCCAGCAGGCCGCAGGTAATTACCATGTCCTGACGGGCAGTTTTTTGATTTCGGGCACGATTTTGCTTGTCAATGGCTACGGCTGGCTGGCCTTGCTGGCCGGGGTGCTCGCCGGATTTACCGGTTGGCGGGGCTGGCGCGTCTGGCAGCGGCACGAACGCCTAGAACGCCTGTTTGAATAATGCCGCAATCGGGGTTTGACGCTCTCTCTGCGGTCCCCCTTAGGAGAAAGCCGCACTTGCCGCTCCGCGCCGGAGGGGGGACGCCATGACCCCAACTTGGGATAAAACATCCCAAATATCGTCGTTTCACCGGAAAATGCCACACGTTGCGGCACCGGTCAGCAGCCCCTTTTCGGATAGGGTTTACAGGTAAAGGCGAATGTCGCATGTATTTCTTAGGCCAAGAAGCTGTACCGCAGCCCTGGAACTTGTACCCCAGAGGGCCGCTTACGCCCAGGCATGAATTCGGTCAGTAATGACTCCCCGATTTGCGGTGATGCACGGCAGTAATCCCCGTGGGATTGAGCACCTTCCCTTCATCCACCGTGGCATAGACCACCCAGTGGTCACCGCATTCCATCCGTTGCGCCACCTGACAGTGTAAGTACGCCAGGGCCTCGGTCAAAATCGGACAACCGTCGGCGGTTTGACTGGTTGCCACACCCGCAAAGCGGTCTTCACCCGGAGCAAACGGCTTGAGGAAATGACGGGGCAAAGGACTCCCTTCCGGCAGGATGTTCAGCACAAACCGGTCCCCCACATGGAGCAGGGATTCCACCGCCCGGTCCTTGGCCACCGCCACGGTTAAGCCCGGTGGGTTGAACGTCGCCTGCGCCACCCAACTGGCCAGCATGGCCCCGGTCAATTCCCCCCGACGGGCCGCCAGCACACACAAGGGTCCCACCACCCGTCCCATCGCCTGTTCGGTGCGGGCGGCTTGGGCGTCGGTGGGGCGGGCGCTGGTTTGCCGCTGTTTTTGCCGCAGGGCTTGGGCAAAGTCCGTCCCCGTCTGTTCGCACCGTTGCAAATCCGCATCCGTCGGCGCAAATTTCACCCGAATTGGCTCAAACCCCCAGCGAAACCCCGCATCCCGCAGCCGATTGGCCAGTATCTCTATGGCTTCGCCGCTCCAGCCGTAGGACCCAAACACCCCCACCGGCACCGTGCGGGGCACATGGTCCACCACCAGGCCCAAAGCCGTTTGCATCTGGGTAGGCGCATGCCCCCCCAAGGTGGGCGACCCCAGCAGAATCCCCTGCGCCGTGCTGACCACCTGCCGGATTTCTTCGGGACTGGCGGTTTCACAGTTAACCGATTCCACCCGCACCCCCGCCTTGCTCACCCCCCGGGCCAACGCCTGCGCCAGGGTCGCCGTATTCCCGTAGGCAGACGCATACAAGAGCGCCACCGTCACATCACAGCCACTTTGGCGTTCGCACCAAAGCCGGTAACTGCGGGTCAACTCCGGCAGATGGTAGCGCACCAAAGAACCATGCCCATTGGCATAACAGGTAGCCGGCCAGCGCGCCAAGCGTTCCAACACCTGTTCCACCTGACGAACTTGCGGCGCATGGATACAGTCAAAGTAATAACGATAATCCTCTTCCAGAGCCTGCCAACCCTCATCAAACACCTGGTCACTACAGCGATGGGCGCTAAAAAACTTACCGCTAAATAACAGACCGGTCTGGGGGTCAAACGTGGCCAAACCGTTGGGAAAGCGCGGCGTCGGGATGGGGATGAATTCCAAACGATGCCCCCGTCCCAGGTCCAAACTGGCTTCCCCCCGCACGATGTGGGTTTTGAGGGGATGCTGGGCAAAAAATTCGGGTATCTGCTGGGCCAGCAGGGAGCGCAGGGCTTGGTCGCCGGGATTGGAACACACAAACGTAACTTGGGGCGCCTGTTGCCACAGCTGCGCCAGCGTCACCACCCGGTTGGGGTTGATATGGCCCAAGATCACATAGTCAATTTGGGCAAATTCCACATGGCGGCGCAATTCCGTAAAAAATAAGGTCGCAAAGGTCTCGCCCGGTGGGTCAATCAGGGCAATTTTTTCCCCTTGAATCAGATAGCTATTGGCCGTCGTGCCTCGCTCCAGGGCATATTCCAACTCAAAACGCAACCGTTGCCAACTCCGGCAGCGCAACGCCAGGGTATCGGCGGCAATGGGTACGGTTTGCACGTCACGGGGAGGATGCTGTGCCATCTTTTTCGACCCTTTGAATTGCCTACTTTATTATGCACTATTTCCTTTCTAATGGTGGTCATTGGCCACTCGCAATAGACACAACCTATATCAAAAATATAGCTAAGCAGGCAAAGGTTCACATATAGAGCAGATGACTGAATCGATGAGGTCATGAAGGTTTTGGGTTGTGGATGTCATGGTTTTTCTAACTCTTTGCTTGATTCTATGCCATGGATGCTCAATCGGATTTAAATCGGGAGAGTATTTCGGTAGATATATCAATTCACACCCAGCGGCTGCCACAACCTTCCGAACGAGTTATAGCTATAGCTAGGTAGGTTAAGGTTGTCGCCTGAAGATTCATGGATACGCCACACTTCCCTATGGG
>NZ_JBRCEP010000058.1:0-31479 GCF_053491055.1 Gloeomargarita sp. | reverse complement strand
ATGCTATTGAGCATGACTTTAGCGCATTAAAAAAATTGTGGATGTATGCTCCCCCTGGCACTACCATTGATGAAATCATGAAATCATTCGTAATTATTGCACAACTTAGTGTCGCATTCTAAACCGAAATGACTATAGTTTAGAGGAAGATACGGAATATAGACTTGCGACAAATGCAACCTCTATGAGTGATGAAGAGGTTCTTATGCTGGCAAATTGAACTCCTTTGGAGGCAATGAGAACAGCGTGGGGCTAAAGATTGATGCTGTATTGATTGGTTATCTGATTCTATTGATTGGTTATCTGATTCTGAAGTTATAGCTAGGTAGGTTAAGGTTGTCGCCTTAAGATTCATGGCTACGCCACGCAAGCTATGGGAAACCAATGTGGGGTTACGCTCAGCGAACCATATCACGTCAACCTTTGTATGCTTAGCTATACTACCCTTTAATTACTACAACTGCGGCGGATGTCTCTATCTAAAGTTTCTTCAGTGGTGCAGACCAGACAATTACTCACTTCCACAATTTTCTTATCACGACTGAATATCCCCTTCCGTTCAAAGTGTTTCATCGCTTGTTCTGGTGTTATATCCGCGTTGCTACCCTTGAGATACAAAGCTTCATTGAAGAGAGTTTGTCCGTCAACCTTTTGTTCCGTAACGACAACTATTTTAGCATTCTCATATTCCCATGTATATTCAGCTTGTCCATTCACGGAACTAACTTGGTTGGGCGGGGCGTTGAGAGTTTTTTCTACTTCTCGAACAGTCATCCCTTGTTGAATTAACGCACACTTTTCACCGCTAAAATTTGGTATTTCTGTGAGGTGCTGTTCATTACCACCCAAACTAAAGCCCTTCAATCCCGGCAATCCACCTAAGAAAATCCCTGCGAAGTGGGCTATCAACGTCAATACCAACAAGCCCCTACCGAGACCATAAAATCTACCATATTTGACCCCTTCAGCTTCGTCCTCTTCCCCAAAACCTTCTAGGAACCAACGACCCAAAGCTCCCACGATACCCCCAGCCAGAGCGGCTACATAGGGAATTACTAAAAACCCAAAAAGAAGGACTAATATAAAATAAATAATGATAGCAATGGGTAGCAGGACAATACCAAGAATTAAATAGACAAAAAGGGCACCAGAACTTACACGTCCAATAATTAAACCCCGATTAGCCTTGGTTAAACCGGCAAACCATCCACCCAAAAAACTGATCGCAAATACGATAGTGCTGAACATATCCAACGCCAAGGTAAATCCTCGGAAAAACCAGGTGCTGACCACGGTCGCTACGATTAACCCCAAAATGGCAAACACCTTGGCAGCAGGGCTTCTGGGGCGGCGAGGTGGGGTGCTTCCCCGTTGCTGGCGGTTAGTAGAAGTGCTTGGCTGACTCCGCCCCCCTGAGGTCGTCCTCCCTTGCCGTTCGGCTAAACGGGCTTCCCGCTCCTGTCTGGCACGTTCTTTTGCCGCTTCCTCTGCCGCTTTGATTACCCCCCGCACCGTCTCCAGAGTGGTCTCCGGGTGGGCACAATAACGACTCAGCCAAATCGCCATATTGCGGGTTTCTTCATCCCCAAAGTTCCGCACTTTCCCCAACCACGCCCGCATTTCCTCCGACCAATTCGCCGTATTGACCCCATCGGGATTGCGTAAAAACGTGCTGAATTGCTCTAAAATCAATTGCTTCTCTGAGTCCAGAAAACTATCAAAATCCCGGAGTAACTCTGCCAGGGCAATTTTGGGGCTGGGTAAGTCAGCGGTTAATAACGCCCGGTTGCGGGTAAAACAGTATTTAGCGAGGTTAAACGGTTCGGGTTCGCTGGGGGCAGAGGCGTCGGCAGTCGCAGTGACAGAAGAATTGGCACTAGGCTGGACACTGGTTGGACGGGGGGCAGTCGGTGGCACAATAGCTAAACTGGTTTCGTACTCTAATTGTTCTTCTCCATACACCCGTCCGTAAACGGCGACATATTGCATTTCAGGAAGGTCCACTTGCCCCAAGAATTCGGCAATGCGCTGGCTCAGGGCAGGGTAATCGGGGGGCAACTGGGTACGGTTAATCACGACCTGTACATAGGGGGTGGCAAAGGCAACTTGCAGGACTAAACTGCTGTCACTCAGATGGGCTTCTAACTGCTGCGTCAGGGTGGCTTCGTCCATAACCAATCCTTCACTTCTTGACTTCGATACGGGGTTGCATGAGCAGTTTTTCTTATCCCTTTCTGTTCACCTCGATTGTAGATAGAAGCTGGGAAAATAACAACAAAAATTAAAGTGGATTTTAGGATGATAATGAAGCATCTAGTCATTAATAAATCTGCTGGTTATCGGATATAAAAATAGCTCAGGTGCTGTGCAAAAGTTAGGGTAGACAAATGGTTGAAATTCTTTCTTTTACCCTGTACCCCAGCCGGGATGAGTACAGACAACGGTTGACCTACCCATCACCTGACATTTCTTGACTGCCTAGACCACTTTTTCATGGCCGCACTCTGTGCAAAAAGTGACATGCTGTAATTATCATTTAATACAATTAGTATAAATTATACTTTGCTTAGCGTAAGTGATAATTTAGTTAAGCAATACTTTAATATAACTAAATTAAAATTTAATACAAGCAGCTTAGAACATAATTTTAACAAATTAAAGTTTAGTTCTATTGATGTTAAGTTTGCGCTTTTTAGTTTTTAAGATATACTGAAGGCGGTTCTTTGTTGCTGGAGGTGGCGATGGCAAAACACGAATCACGGCGGTTGCGTCCGGCGATATTGCAGGCGGACCAGGAGGTGTTGGCGGCGTTGGCGGCGTTTCCCGACTATGCTCCAAGCAATGCGGAGTGTCGGGTGGAAGTGTTGATGGAGGCGTTGCGGACGATGCAGGCGAAGCAGTCGCAAGAGGTGCAGGCGCTGGCGGCGGCAAAAGCGGCGCGGGATGAGGCCAATAGCAGTGAGTGGCGGTTTCACAATTTGATTTTGGCGGCAAAAGAGCAGGTGATTGCTCAGTACGGGCGGGATTCGATGCAGGTGCAGGCGTTGGGGTTGCGGCGCAAGTCGGAGTATCGGGGCCGGACACGGCGCAAAAATGTCTAGCGGCTGCGGTATGGTAAGTAGCCGAAGGCGAAGCGGAGGTACAGGGTGCGTTGGCCTAGGTTCGGACAACCTCTGGATCGGGCGGCTTGGTTGGTGGTGGGAATTTTGTGTCTGTTGGCAGGTCTTTTGTTGGCAGGGGGGGACCATTCGCGCCCGCTGGTGCAGCAGTTTTCTTGGCAGGGACGGGTGGTAGGGGCGCAGGATAAGGCGTTTGTGTTGACGTTTAGTCGCCCGATGAATACCCGTTCGGTAGAGCAGCATTTACGTATTACGCCGGAGTTGCCGGGGAAGATCAGTTGGGCGGGGCGGCGTTTGGCTTACACGCTTTTGGCGCCGATTCCTTATGGGCGGGAGTACAAGGTGACGCTGACGGGGGCGCGGGACCGCTATGGCCAGGGAGAACCGCTGGCGCCGTTTCAGGGGCGGTTTACCACGCGGGATCAGGCGTTTATTTATGTGGGGACGCAAGGGGAAGAGACGGGGCGCCTGGTGCTGCACAATTTCACGCAGGGGACGCATCGGGTGCTGACGCCGGCGGATTTGCTGGTGGTGGATGCCCAGCCTTTGCCCCAGGCAGACCGGGTGGTGTTTAGCGCTCAGCGGCGGGATGACCCTCTGGCGGGGACGCAATTGTACACGGTGACGACGGGGTTGCAGTATGCGACGCCGCAGGGAACGCCACCGCGACGGGAGCCGGGCCAGGTGACGCTGCTGCTTGGGAGCGAGGGGTTTCAAAATCTCAAGTTTGATGTGGCGCCGACCGGGGAGCGGCTGATAGTGGCGCGGGCAAGTCTGCAGGATGCGGCGCAGTCGGGGTTGTGGCAGGTGGATTTGGCAGGGGGTCAGCGTCCGCTCCAGGTGGCGTTGGGGGGGGATTTTCGGGTGACGCCGGATGGTCAGCATGTGGTGATGGCTAAAGGGGAGGGGTTGGCGCTGTTGCCGTTGGAACCCCAGGCGGAACCTTGGGAGTTTTTGCCGAAGTTTGGGCAGTTGTTGGATTTTGACCGGTCGGGGACGCGGGCGTTGATGGTGAAATTTAATAGCGATTTCACCCGGTCATTGTTTGTGGTGGGGGCAGAAGGGGAGCAGGAGTTGTTGCGCCTGCGGGGTTCGTTGCTCAGTGCGACCTTTGACCCGCGGCGGCCTTGGGTGTATGTGGTGGCAACCGAGGCAACGGAGGCGCAGGCGGGACAGGAGTTGCCCTATTTGGCGGCGATTGCGTTGCCGACCAAGCAGGTGTTGCCGCTGGTGCGGTTTACGGACCCGGCCCCCCCGCATATCGCTCTGGCGCCGGATGGGTTGCAGATGGTGTTGGAGGTGAACGGGCATTTGTGGCGGTTGCCGTTGGGGGCCAATCCCATTGCTCAATTGCCGGAGGATTTGGGGTTGTGGGGGCGACAACCGCGCTGGTTGCCCTGAGTTTTATCATGGAGGCGGGCTACGGGTTGAGGTGCAAGGGTGCGGCGTTGGTGCATTGGGGTTGGCGGCGTTCTGGTTCTGCTGGTTGCCTGTAGCGCCGGGGATGCTTCGCCCCGCTTGGTGGTGGCAGGGTTCAATGTGGAATCTGGGTCTGCAGACCCCAGGGTGATTGCCGCAAAACACATTCAGCCGCACCGGAATCAGGTGGATATTTGGGGCTTTGCCGAAGTAGAAAGCAACGCCTGGATCGAGGAATTTCGGCAGGCGATGCAGTCGGGGTGGTGGTCGGATTACCGCTGGTTGTTGGGGCGCTCAGGGGGCCAAGACCGGCTGGGGGTGGTCTACAATGCGCGCCGGTTGACCTATCTGCGCCATGAGGAATTGGCGCACATCAATCTGGGGGGGAAATTGCGGGCGCCTTTGGTGGTGGAATTTCGCTTTCGCCCGACGGGACAACGGTTTTTGTTCATGGTCAATCACCTGCGCCGGGGGGATGAGCAAACGGCCAGAGAACGGCATCAACAGGCGCAATTGCTCAATGAGTGGGCGCGCACCCAGGATTTGCCCATCATTGCCGTCGGGGATTACAACCTGGACTGGGATATTGACAGTGGTGGCCGCCAACGGGATCAAGGGTTTGATCTGTTAACCCAAGATGGGGTGTTTCGCTGGGTCAAACCCGCAGTCTTGGTCAAGACCCAGTGCAGTCCGCAGTTTAATTCGGTTTTGGATTTTGTGTTTGTGGCGGGGGCGGCGAAAGATTGGCCAGCCGCCAGCGACATTCTCTATCCCGAAGCGGAATACTGTAGCCCGGCCAACCATTCCACCTATAGCGACCACCGCCCCGTGCGCGCCGTGTTTGACCTGATGCCACCCTAGGCCGGGGACTTTTGGACTTGATAGTGCAAGAGAATTTCGGGCCCTAGGGGTTGACAACTGAGTAATTCCAGGGGGATGGGGGTGGCAAAGCCAGGGCCATCTACGGGTGTGGGGGCAGTGGCGCCCCCCCAAAGCAGCGGACAGACGGTAAGCCACAGGTCATCAATCACCTGCGCTGCCAGCAGTTCGGCCATCAACCCGCCGCCGCCGAGCACCCCAATCTGCCGCAACCCCAGGGCGTAAAATTCTGCCAGCAGATGCGGCCAGGGCACATCGGCCCAAATGCGCTGAAATTCCTGCCCCGCCTGCCAATGGGTGGCCCCTGCCTGGGTGGTGACCAACCAGCGCTCCACCGGTTGGTGAAAAAAGGGGATGTCCCGCCTGATGTGACCGCTGCGGCTACAGATGATGTGCAAGGTTTGGGGGGATTTGCCCTGCTCGGAACGCATTTTCAGTAATTCCGCGTCATGCACCAGGGTCGCGCTGCCGTGCGCCAGCAGGGTTTTTGCCCCTACCATCACCCCGTCACTATGAGCCACCTGGCGCTCTAGGTGGGCGCGGTCGGCAGCCGAACCAAACCGGGCGGGATGGCGGTGGACATCGGCGATTTTTCCGTCGGCGCTCATGGCCAAAACGGCGGTCAGGCGGGGGCGCATCGGCGTAAGATGAAAGTCATATTGATTGTAGAAGATGTATGCGCTGTTCCCAGATGTTGCTGGTGACCCTGCGGGAAGACCCAGCCGAGGCAGAAATCATCAGCCATAAACTGCTGTTGCGTGCAGGCTATATCCGGCGGGTGAGTCCGGGAATTTATGTGTATTTGCCCTTGCTGTGGCGGGTGCTGCAAAAAATCATGCAGATCGTCCGTCAGGAAATGGATGCCGCCGGGGCGCAGGAATGTCTGTTGCCCCAACTGCAGCCGGCCAGTTTGTGGCGGGAATCCGGGCGCTGGGACACCTACACCCAGGGCGAAGGCATCATGTTTACCCTGCAGGACCGGCAACAGCGGGAGTTGGGACTGGGGCCTACCCACGAAGAAGTCATTACCGATGTGGCCAGAACTTTCATCCGTTCCTATCGGCAATTACCCCTAAATTTATATCAAATTCAAACCAAATTTCGGGATGAAATTCGCCCACGTTTTGGCTTGCTGCGGGGGCGGGAATTTATTATGAAAGATGCCTATTCCTTTGATGCGGATGAGGCAGGGATGCGGGCATCCTATGACAAAATGTATCGGGCCTATTGCCGGATTTTCGAGCGGTGTGGGCTAGATTATCGCGCCGTGCAGGCAGATACCGGCGCCATTGGGGGTTCCGGTTCCCAGGAATTTATGATTTTGGCGCAGGCGGGGGAAGATGAGGTGCTTTATACCGCGGATGGTCAATATGCGGCCAATGTGGAAAAAGCGGTTTCTCTAGCCCCGGAAGCGCTTCCCTCACCCTTTACCCAACCCGAACGCAAATTCACACCCAATACCCCGACCATCGCCACGCTCTGTGCAGCCTTAAATTGTTCCCCGACCCAAACCGTCAAAAATCTTTTGTATCAGGCCCTATTCGACACAGGTTTAACGGTGTTGGTTTTGGTCAGTATCCGGGGCGATCAAGAAGTCAATGAGGTCAAGCTTGCCAATGAAATCAACCGGTTAGCTCCTAAGTTTGCAGCGCAACAGCTCTTGAAATTGACGATTGCCAATCAAGAGAATCAAAAACAATGGGCGCAGCGGGATGTACCCTGGGGTTATATTGCTCCCAATCTGCCAGATGACTACCTAAAAAAAGACCCACAAATTCACCCCCAATTTCTGCGTCTATATGACCAAACGGTGGTGGATTTGCGCCATTTTGTCACCGGGGCCAATGAATTGGATTACCATTGGGTGGGGGCCAATTGGGGGCAGGAATTCCCCGCCATTACCACGGTTGTGGATGTGCGCAAAGCCCAGGCAGGCGACCGGGCAGTGCATGATCCCCAGCAACTTCTACTCAGTGCGCGAGGTATTGAAGTTGGGCATATTTTCCAACTGGGAACCAAATACTCCGAAAAAATGGGAGCTACTTATACCAATGAACAGGGGCAAGAAGTGCCTTTGGTAATGGGTTGTTACGGGTTGGGAGTATCTCGGTTGGCGCAGGCTGCCATTGAGCAATCCCATGATGAACACGGGATCATTTGGCCGCCTGCAATTGCCCCCTATTTCGTGATCATTTCCGTTCCCAATATGCAGGAACCCCAACAGGTGGAAGTGGCAGAAAAACTCTACCGGGAATTACAAGATGCAGGAATTGATGTGCTTTTGGATGACCGACCGGAGCGGGCAGGGGTCAAATTCAAAGATGCAGATTTACTAGGGATTCCCTATCGAATTGTGCCGGGGCGTTCTCTGGCCCAAAATAAGGTAGAAATTATCACCCGCAAAGGGCGAACATCCCAGGAAGTTTTGGTGTCTGAAGTTGTGGATTTCTTTCGTAACTTAAAACCATGAACTGCTCCCCGTATGAATTTGTAGCCCAACTTTCTAGCAATTCAAAGGTTTATGTGGCCAAAGCCGCTGATTTGGGGTTCTGTTAGACATGCGGGCGGCAGTGGCCAAAACCAGCTTGCAATGACAGCGTAATATCTCAACCAAAGGTGAACCTGCTAGAAATGTCCTGCCAGGGCGGCAATACAGCGTTCGCAAATATCAGGATGGTCGGGATTTTGCCCCACCTGTTCCGAATAATTCCAACACCTTTGGCATTTTTGCCCCCGCGCCAACTCCATCTGAATTTCCCAAGGATGACTCCCTGCCCCTTGGCTCACCTGCACCTGAGAAACTAGGAGCAAATAACGCAACTCATCCACACCGTTGGTGGGAGTATTTAATGCCTGCAATTTTGCCAATAAGTGGGGGTCAGAAACGTAAATATTTACCTGGGCTTCCAGGGAAGAACCAATGGTTTTGGCAGCACGGGCAGCTTCTAACACCTTGTTGACATCCGCACGCAATTCCCGCCATTGTTGCCAAGTTTGCGCCAACTCCGGTTGCCACCAATCCCCAGGCAATTCCGGCCACCTGGTTAAAAATACGGATTTGGCACCTACCTCATAGGGGATAAATTGCCAAATGTCTTCCGCTAAATGCGATAACACCGGTGCCAACAATTTCGCTAGAGTTTCTAGCACCAAAGCCAACACCGTTTGACAACTGCGCCGCCGGTAACCCCCTGCCGTGCTGATATATAAACGGTCTTTGGCAATATCAAGATAAAAATTCGATAAATCTACAGCACAGAAATTCTGAATAGTTTGAAAAAAGTGATAGAACTGGAACTCTTGAAATGCTTGGGTAATCGCTTGGGTGACTTCCCACAAACGATGTAGGAGGTAACGGTCTAAAGCAGGTAACTCTGCGTAGGGAATCCCGTGTTCTTTGGGAATAAAATCATACAAATTCCCTAGCAAAAACCGGGCTGTATTACGAATTTTGCGATACACATCTGCCATCTGATTTAAGATGTTATTTCCCAGGGGCACATCATCGGTATAGTTCACCGAAGCCACCCACAAACGCAACACATCTGCTCCATAGGCAGGTTCTTTTTGAGGATTTTTGCCCCCGTTGATCACCAACAGGGGATCAACCACATTACCCAAAGATTTGCTCATTTTGCGCCCCTGTTCGTCCAGCACAAACCCATGGGTAATGACTTTTTTGTAAGGGGCGAAACCATGCACAGCAACACAAGTAAGTAAACTGGATTGGAACCAACCCCGATGCTGGTCCGAACCTTCTAAATACACATCTGCCGGATAGTACAATTCGGGACGTTGCCCCAACACTGCCGCCCAGGAAGAACCGGAATCAAACCACACATCCATCGTATCTGTACCCTGGCGATACCGGTGACATTGCTCCCGATATTTGGGGGGCAATAACTCCTCTAGGGGTAATGTCCACCAGGCATCTGCGCCCTGCTCCCGCACAATGTTTTGAATGTGTTGAATGCTCTCCGCATTGAGCAGTGGTTCGTCGGTTTCCACATCATAGAAAACCGGAATCGGCACACCCCAGACGCGCTGGCGAGAAATGCACCAATCGGTACGCTCTTGCACCATTGCCGTAATCCGATTTTCCCCTTGCGCGGGAATCCACTCTACCTGCTGAATCGCCCGCAATGCCAGTTCCCGAAAGCCGCTGACCGAAGCAAACCACTGCGCCGTCGCCCGAAAAATGGTGGGTTTTTTGGTGCGCCAATCGTAGGGATATTTGTGTTGGTAGGGTTCGTGTTTGACTAATAAATTGGCCTGCTGCAATGCGCCAATAATTGCCTGGTTGCCCTCGTTTAAGACCGCTAAACCGGCAAATGGCCCCGCCTCTGCCGTAAAACATCCCCCATCATCCACCGGCGACAACAAGGGCAAGCCATACCGTTGTCCCACCGTGTAATCTTCTGTCCCGTGCCCTGGCGCGGTATGCACCAAACCCGTTCCCGATGCCACCGTGACATGTTCCCCCAAGGTCACGATGCCCTGGCGGTCAAATAGCGGATGTTGGTACTGGCAAAATTCCAAAATCTTCCCCGGAAAAGTACGCAGAATTTCTACTTCTGAACCCGTGATTTCTTGCCATTTTCTGACCAAATCGGCGGCAACCACTACCGGCGCCTGCTCGTCACTGTGCACCAGCGCATAGGTGAGTTCTGGATGCACCGACACGGCCACATTCCCCGGCAAGGTCCAGGGCGTCGTCGTCCAAATTGCCAGATACAGTTCCCCGCCAAATTCCCCCAACACCGCCTGGGCTGCGGGAGTGAGTTCGGTCAGGCGAAACCGCACATAAATACTGGGAGAAATGTGACCCTCCGGATATTCCAATTCCGCTTCTGCCAACGCCGTCCGGGAACTGGGACTCCAATGCACCGGCTTCAACCCCCGGTAGATATACCCCTTGAGCGCCATGGCCCCAAACACTCCAATCTGGGCGGCTTCGTACTCCGGTTTCAGGGTCAAATAGGCGTGCTCCCAATCCCCCCACACCCCACAGCGCTGAAAACTTTTTTTTTGCCGTTCCACCGCTGCCAAGGCATAGTCCCGCGCCCGCCGGCGCAGTTCCATCGGCGTTAGGTTTTGGCGCACGGATGCGGGAAGTTCCTGCAAAACTTTCAGTTCAATGGGCAAGCCGTGACAGTCCCACCCCGGCACGTAGGGGGTGCGATACCCCCGCAGGCGATAGAATTTGTTGATGATGTCCTTGAGAATTTTATTCAGCGTCGTGCCCATGTGAATATCCCCGTTGGCATAGGGGGGGCCATCGTGCAGGAGAAACACGGGGGCTTGGGGGTCAACATGGTTGGGAATGCCCTCCTTTTGCCAAAAGGCTTGAATTTCCGGTTCCCGCACCGGGGCATTGGCCCGCATGGAAAAATCGGTCTGCGGTAAATTCAATGTCGCTTTGTAGGCGCCCCCCAGTTCAGCCATGTTGGTTGTGCCGGATCACTGTTTCCCTATTGTAGCCCCTGGGGTTTCCCTCTCCAATCACTCATTCGTAGCCAGTGATACGAAATGTGAGGGCCGCAGCAGTTATTGTAAACGCTTAGCGTAAGCTATTCCAACCCTCCGATTGACGATAAGCAGTGACCTCCTCCGGGGAGGCACTTTTTGTTTTGATGGTATTGGCGGCATGACCTGAGCAATGCTGTTTATTTCAGGCAAAATAACAACTTTTATTCTCCACCTGGATGGCCTTTATTTCACCGTCAATTCCACCTCCCCCCGCCTGCCGAGAATGTTGATCCCCACCCCGCCTGCCTGCAAATACAAGCCGATGTCGAGGGAAGCCTGACCCACCTGGATGTTGTGGAAGGTGACGTGGGGAAGCCAAAGGGGCAGGGTGGGCTTGGTCAGACAAACCCGCTGCGCCAACCCGTCAATTTCCAAGCCGAGACAGGCCTGCAACAGCAAAAAGACACTGGCCGCCGCCCAGGATTGGGGCAAACAGGCCACCGGGTAGAGGGTGGGGCCTTCCCGTTGCCGCCGTCCAAAGCCACAAAACAGTTCTGGCAACCGCCGCAATTCCAAAAACTGACTGGCATCGAATAGGCCGGTCAACACCCGCACCGCTTCGGTCTTGTAGCCGTAGCGCGATAACCCTGCCGCAATCAGGGCGTTGTCGTGCGGCCAAATGGAACCGTTGTGGTAGGACATGGGGTTGTAGCGCCCTTCGCCTTCGGGAATGGTGCGGATACCCCAGCCGCTATAAAACGCGGGTTGCAACAATTGCTGGGCAATGCGGGCGGCGTGGTCGGGATGGGCAATCCCGGAAAACAGACAGTGACCCATGTTGGAGCTACGCACCCGGCAGGGACGCTTCTGACCGTCCAACGCCAGGGCATAGCCCCCCAATTCCTCGCACCAAAACTGCTCCAGAAATTGCCGCTGCAACCGCTCGGCCTGTTGCCGCAACTGTGCCGCCACCTCTGGCTGTCCCAGCAACTCCGCCATTGCCGCTGCCTGGAGTTTGGCCTCGTAGGCATAGCCCTGCACTTCGCACAGCGCCAAAGGGGGTTCGGCTAGGGAGCCATCTGGGTAAAACACCGAGTCTTCCGAGTCTTTCCAGCCCTGGTTACGCAGTCCCCGGTGCGCCTTGCCCGCGTACTCCAAAAAACCATCCCCGTCCGCATCCCCGTAGGTATCCATCCAGTGCAGCGCCGCCTGGATGTGGGGCCACAAGTCCCGCAAAAGGGCCAGATCGCCGCTGCGGCGCACATAGCGCCCGGCCAACACCACAAACAAGGGGGTCGCGTCAATACTGCCAAAGTAGTTGCCAAAGGGGATTTCCCGGGTTTTGGCCATTTCGCTGCGCCGCTGTTCGTGGAGAATTTTGCCCGGTTCGGCATCGCGACTGGGGTCGATTTCCTGGGCTTGGTGGGCAGCCAGATAGCGCAAAACCCCCCGCGCCAGTTCGGGAAACCACCACAGGGTCGCCAACGCCGTGATCAGCGCATCCCGCCCAAAAACCGTCGTAAACCAGGGCACCCCCGCATAGGGATAGAGTCCGTAGGGCGTGCGGGTGAGCATCATCAACAAATCATCCCGCGAGGCGTTGAGCCACTCGTTAAATTGGGCATTGCCCGTGTCAATTTGGTGGGCTTGGGTCCGCAAAAGGGTGCGCTGCTCCCGTTCTGCCTGCAACGCCTCCTGGTAGGTCAAAGGGGTAATGGCCTCGCCGCCGTAGGCACAGGTCACCGTCACCTGCACATCCCGCTCCTCCTGGGGCGCCAAAGGCACCCACCACTGCACCCACTGCGGGGCCATCACATCCGGCAGCGGGGAAAACCGCAGGTGCGTTTGCCGCTCCACCCCATCCAACCCACAGTAGCGCAACATCACCCCGGCCTCGGTCACCTGGGCCGGAAAGCATTGACCGCGCCGGGGGCGACGAATCCCCCGCACCTCAAAAATATCGGCAAAGTCCGCCTCAAAACGCAGGGTAATCGGCACACGCACAGGAGCCGGTCCGTAGTTGTGGATGCGGATGCGTTCGTAGGCCACGTTGTCCCACAAAAACATCGTCCGCAACACGTGCAGCGTATCTTGGCCAATGAACTGCCCTTCAGCAGTAGTAAATTCAGGATTGGTCAAATCCACCGCCAGAATATCCTTGTCCTCCCGGACTTCCGAACTCAGGAGCAAAAACTGTTTCCCTTGCAAATCCAGCACCCAGCGGGACAAAAAACGGGTGTCGTCCCGAAACAAACCGTGGTCCCGGATGCCAAGCGGGCGCATATTCCCCGACTGGTCAAACACGGCAAAACAATTGTCATGCTTGAGAACATGGGAGCGCGCTTCGACAAAGGACGCACTGGCGCGGATGTAGTACTGATCCTGAATCCGGATAATGTCTTCGGCCATTGGACATGTTCCCCTGCGGCAGGCAGACCCAGCAAACCTAGACTGCCTCTGGGGCAGCCAGGGGGCGGTCGTTTACCAGGCGATGATACAGCGCCTCGTACTCCGTTGTCATGCGGGCCACACTAAAGCGCTCCTCAAACACCTGCCGCACCGCCGCGCGACTGAGCGTTTTCACCTGGGCAATCGCGGCGACCGCCTCGGCCACCGAATCCACAATAAACCCGGAGCGGGGATCGGCCATCACCTCCGGCACCGAACCAAACCGGGTGGCAATCACCGGCGTTCCACAAGCCATCGCCTCAATCATCACCAACCCAAACGGTTCCGGCCAGCGGATGGGAAACAGCACCGCATAGGCCTTGCCCAAAAATTCGCTTTTTTCCCGTTCGCCAATTTCGCCTATGACCTCCACATTGGGATGGCGACGCACCAAAGGGACAATCTGCGACTCGTAGTACTGCCGGTCCACGGCGTCAATTTTGATCGAAGCCTTAAGCGGCATCCCCACCTGCGCGGCAATTTCAATCGCCGTATCCAACCCTTTTTCCGGCGACACCCGCCCCAAAAACGCCAGGTAATTCCCCGGTTCAGGATAAAACGGGTGGAGTTCCAAGGGCAGACCGTGATACACCGTCCCCACCCAGCGGGCTTGCGGCAGGGGCAGACGCTGAGCATTGGAAATGGAAACCACCGGTATGTCCTGAAACTCGGTGTATAGGGGCTGGAGTTCGGGAATATCCAAACGCCCGTGCAGGGTAGCCAGAAACGCCACCTGGGGATGACGGCGCGCCAGGGCATAGGGGTAGTAGTCAATATGGCCGTGAATGATGTCAAATTCCGCCGCCATTTGAAACACCTTTTCCACCATCAAAATATGGGGCGCGACCGTATCAATGGCATGGGGATCAAGACGCAAGGCCCGTTCCCGAAAGGGGATCAAACGCGCCTGGGTCTGCGAGTCACCGCTGGCAAACAACGTCACCTCATGCCCCCGCCGCACCAACTCCTCGGTTAGCCAAGACACCACCCGCTCTGTACCGCCGTAGAGTTGGGGGGGGACACTCTCATGCAAAGGCGCAATCTGGGCAATCCGCATCGCCGTCCTCCTCACCGCTCCTTACGCCACGGGTTCGCATGGACAAACTGGGGCTGACCCCAACCCATCGCTAATCCCCCTGGGATGTTCACGTCATCCAGTTCATTATAGGATGGCGCAAATGCCGTCAGAACTTACCCCCCTCCTGTACCGTTGCCCTGAGCCATCGTCCGGTCCATAAGGAGACATCCCCCCAGCCCCTAGCGGTCAAGGGTGCGCAGTTTCCCCTCGGCGTAAGCGTCCTGCTGGCCATTACTCCAGAAAAGTTTAGAGAGCATACCAACCAACAGCCGCGCAGCAAGACAGAGCAGCGGCGGGCGAATGGTAGGGGCGCATCGCAATGCACCCGTACTAGGGCGTTCTCCCGGTTGTGGCAGTTTGTGCATGACAAGGCAGTAAGAGCAGGGGTAAAGGTGGTGGTAATGCCGCCTGCCTACAGCTCGCAGACCTGCTGGGCAACGGGAAGGGAAGCGTTTTCGCTGTGTGAACCCGGCTTCTGGCTGGGAAGGGGATGCGGATGGGAACGGTGCCAAGGTGATTGCCCTTTTGGGGGTCGCTGTAAACCGGCCCTCCTTCCCCCCTCTTTCCCCCCGTATACGGGGGGATGGGGGTCGGGGGGACAGGAGGGGGGTCTGTGGTTGGCTTGCCAACTGCAGGGTTACTGTTCGCGTCAGCGGGACGGAGTCCTTAAGCCCAACTGCCTATGCGCTGGGGTAGTTTACAACAGCACTTCAACCTAGCTGTCGTCTTGCGTAGCCCGTAACCCAGAACACTGCCGCCGCCGGTGCAATTCCTGCAACACCTGCCGCCAGGGGACCTGCTGAGCCGCCAAAGCCACCAGCAGATGGTAGAGCACATCGGCACATTCCCGGACAATGGCCTCCTGATCCCCGTCCTTGCAGGCCATGATAAATTCCGCGGTTTCTTCCCCAATTTTTTTCAAAATCCGGTTGCTGCCGCCTGCCAACAGGTGCGCCGTGTAGGAACCGGCCTCTGGCTGGGCCTGCCGCTGCCGAATGACCGCATCCACCTGGGACAGCATATCCCCAGGCGGGAGTTGGGCCGGGGCATCGGGGGCCTCCACCAGGTGAAAACAACTGCGTTCCCCCTTGTGGCAGGCAATGTCCCCCACCTGTTCGACGCCCACCAACAGGGCATCGTGGTCGCAGTCGTAGCGCAACCATTTCACCCACTGGACATGCCCGGACGTCTCCCCTTTGGGCCACAGGGCTTGGCGAGAACGGCTATAAAACCAGGTGCGCCCGGTCTCCAGGGTTTTTTGCAGCGACTCCCGGTTCATCCAAGCAAACATCAGCACCATGCCATCGAGGTAGTCCTGGACAATCGCCGGGACCAACCCCTGTTCATTAAACTTAATTACGTCAATGCATAGGCGGAGACTCGCAGACATGGTAACAATAAAATGATGATGTTGATGGTCTCTTAGTTTAGTGTATGGCACCCTACACCGACACAGCGGATCAATTTGCCGAGGAGATGGCCGAGGTCATGTTAGAAAGTCTGCGGGACTATCTCCTCGACCCGGATGTGAGCGAGCGGTACGCCATGGACGAAAACCAGGCCGGGGAATTGATCGAGCAGATAGAGCAGGAATTGACCGAACAACTGCGCCAACTGTACCTGGAAATGCAGGAGGCGTAGGTGACGGTGGACAGGGAACGATGGGCTTGCCCCCACCGTCTGCTGGTCGCACGCCGCTACCCACCCTTGGGCCGGGCGATGGCGCAGCGTGATTCCCGGCAGCCCAGCATCCGTGCGCCCCAGGCGGGAATGGAGCAGCACTCCTTGGGCTTTGACCACGGCCAGGTGCTGCCGGATTCTGGAAACGTTCGTTACTTCGGTATCCATTCGCACCTATGATGCCGCACCCTATTTACACCCCGGCTGCGCCAGCTCCGGTTGGCCCCTACCGACAGGCGATTGTGGCCCAGGGGCGGTGGGTCTTTTTGGCCGGGCAGATTCCTTTGAATCCCCAAGGGCAGGTGGTGGGGGAGGACATTGCCACCCAGACCCGCCAGGTGATGGAGAATTTGGGGGCGGTGCTCCAAGCGGCGGGTGGCGATTGGTCCCAGGTGGTGAAAACGACGATTTATCTGGTGGATTTAGGGGATTTTGCCGTCGTGAATCAGGTGTATGGCTCCTATTTCCCGGCGGATTATGCCCCGGCGCGTGCCTGTGTGCAGGTGGCCCGTTTACCCAGGGATGTGCGGGTGGAAATTGATGCTATTGCTGTGTTGCCTGCGGTTGCGTCGGCAGGCCAGTGATGGCGTGGTGCGGTGCAGGTGGGCGGGATAGGGTTTGGGTTGGTGTTCCCTGGGGTTGCCCAAGCGCCCCAAGAAGTTTGGCGCCCGCAAGAGGTGCGTCCCCTGCCTGGTGGTTTGAATCGGGTGCCTTTGTTCCATAGCAACAGCCCGGAACTGGTCTTTACCGAGGGCATTTTACTTTCCACGTTTCCGCCCCAGGGGATGCGCCATCCCCGCGCCCATTTGCACTATCCCTTGCGGGGGGAATTTACCGTTTTTTTGCACCACTTGGCCGATGCGGTGGGCGCCCAGGATGACCGCACGTTTTATTTGGGCTTGCTGCTGGGCAATCGGGGAACGCGCCCGGCGACCGTGTGGGTGCACCAAGCGGCCAGTTTTTTGACCCGCCCGGATGCCAGTTTTGTGGCGCTGCCGCCTTTGCTGCCCAATCCCCTCGGCTGGGTCTATAGCGGCCCTGGCAGCCGTCTGACGGATTTTCTGTTGCGGGGAGGACGGCAGAGGGTGGTGCCCCCATCCCTGACGATTCCGCCGGGGCAGGAGCGGGTGTTGCTCAACCAACCGATTCCCACCCGTGCCGTTGGGGTCACCCGCAATGCGCGTTCGGTGGTGCTGCGGTTGTTTGCCGATCGGCCGGTCTATGCGGCCAGTTTGGGCCTCTTTGCCACGATTGCCGCCGATGGCAGCGAAGCGCCGCCGAGTTTAACCCGTTGGCAACAGCTTTTGCGTCAGGGGGATTTGGCCGGGCCACGCGACTTAGCGCCGACGCCTCTGGATGCCCCACCGGGAGCATTTCGCTACGGGCGGGTGGCAGGGGTGGCCCTGGGCACCCGTTGGCAGGCGACCCTGACCGACCCAGGGCGTCCTACTCTGGGGATTCCCGCACCGGGCGGGGCGATTTCCTACGGGATTAGTCTGTTGCCGCGCGGGCGCATGGGGACGGGGCAGGACCAAACGGCGCTGATGCAGGTGCGCTACCCAGATACCGCCTACCGCACCCACGGGAATTACGTGGTTCACTACAGTCTGACGTTGCCCCTGGAGAATCGCCAGCAGGGAAAGCGGCGGGTGCAGGTGGGGTTAGAATCCCCGCTGAAAACGGATGTCCCGGAAGGGGGCCTGCGCTTTCGGCAACCCCCAGACCAGCTCATTTTCTTTCGCGGTACTGTACGTGTGCGGTATGGTGACGATAGGGGCTTGCCACGGGTGAAAGACAGCCACTTGGTCTTACGGCGCGGCCAAGTGGCAGAACCGTTGGTGACCATGAACCTAGCGCCAGGGGAACGGCGTTTGGTGCAAGTCAGTTTGCTGTATCCCCCGGATGCCACGCCCCCCCAAATGTTAACCCTGTGGACCGAGCCTCTGGTCGGGAATGAGGCAGAGGGTTTTCACCATAAAGGGAGTAAACGTCAGGGAACGTAAGGCCGGATGAGAAAGACAATGACGGGGCTGTTCCGGCAGGTCACATGCCTAAATTTCCCGCACCGGCACTTGGGGTTGCATTGGCACTTGTACCGCCTGACCATAGGCCTTGACGCTTGAGTTTGACGAGCCATGAATTATAGTCGTTTCACAGGAAAATGCAACACTTTGAGGCACTGGTCATCACTGTATCCCCTTCCAGGACAGGGTTTTCAGGTAAAGGCGCATGTCGCAAACTTGTTTGAAATGACTATAACTTATGGCACATTGGATGAACTTGCCCTGGTTAAATACCCATCAATAGACTATAGCTAAGCAGGCAAAGGTTGACATGATATGGGTCGCTGGGCGTAGCCCCATATTGGTTTCCCATAGCTTGCGTGGCGTAGCCATGAATCTTAAGGCGACAACCTTAACCTACCTAGGTATATCGTTTATCCTTGGGTAACCAACGTTATAGTCGTTTCACAAGAGAATGCAACACTTTGAGGCACTGGTAATCACTGTATTCCCTTCTAGGACAGGGTTTACAGGTAAAGGCGAATGTCGCAAACTTGTTTGAAATGACTATAATTTGCACTGGCCCATTTACGGCTTTTCCCCACTCAGGATAAAAATGGGGTCAAGTGCCACCAAAACCGGCTGTGTCCCCCGCGTTTCCAAACGATTGACTGCTGATTGAATCACCTCGACTTTGCGCGCCTGCAACGCCCCCAATGTCTGCATCATGCTGTAAAACCCTTCCAAACTGTTGGTCGCCGCCACCAAACGCCCCCCTGGGTGCAAATAATCCCAAGCCCGCCGCAAGACCACCTCCAGCGGTCGTCCTGCTTCCAAAAAAATCCGGTCGGGGCGGGGCCGAATCGTGGCCAAACAATCCGGCGCATGCCCCGTCACAATCGAGAGATTTTTCAGGGCAAATCGCTCACTGTTGCGCTGAATTAACCCAGAAACCTCCTCGTCCCGTTCAATGGCGATGACCTGCCCTTCTGGGCAAAAGAGGGCCGATTCCACCGCTACGGTGCCCGTGCCTGCCCCAATGTCCCAGAGGATGGAATCCCTTTTCAGACAAAGTTGGGACAAAATCAAAACACGCGATTCCCGTTTGCTCATGGGAATCCCTGGCAGGCGTTCAAAGGCATCATCGGGGATTCCGGCGGTGACATAGGGCCAGTGCATGGGGTCAGTTCCAGTCCTCCTGTTCAAAGGTGCGCCCCCGATAGACCTTGCCCTGGCGGTGGATGACCCGGGTTTTTTGAAAGACCTCCTCCTGGGACAGGCCCCAGCGCGCCAGCGTAGCCGCCAAATCTCGTTGGATGTCGCGAGCGCCGGGAAAGCCTTGGTAACGAATCTGTAGGCGTGCCCATTCGGCAAGGGCGTAGTCGTTGGGGTCACTGGTCAACAATTGGTCCACCACCTGCCGGTCAAGGTGGTACAGCGGATGGCTGCACTCTTTGGGGGTGTTCATGGCTCCACCGCCTCCAGATAGGCTTCTCCCAACAAAAACGCCCCCCGCTGACACCGCACACTCCAGTCGCCGCCGGGATGATAGCCCAAAACCACCCCTTCTTCGCCGACGGTAATCACCTGGGGTGGCCGCAACATCGGCATCGGTTCCGCCGTTTTCACATAAGGGGGCAAACGCACAATCCGCACCCGCTGCCCCGTCCGAAAGGTCGCCATACCGCCGCTTGTGTCCACATCTGGTTACTAGGGTACAACCATTTTCCCCCAGGTGGATGCTTGACGGCAGCTTGAGAACGCGCATAGAATGGAAAACCACGGTTCTAAGAATGACGGGGATTTATGGCCAAAAAAAGCATGGTCGAGCGGGAAAAGCGGCGGCAGCGGCTGGTTGCCAAGTACCGGGAGCGGCGCGAGCAACTCAAATTTGAATTTAGTGTGGCGGAAACCTGGGAAGAGCGGCTCAAGCTGCACCGGCAACTGCAACGACTCCCGCGCAACAGTTCCCCCACGCGCCTGCGGAACCGCTGTTGGGCCACCGGGCGGCCACGGGGTTACTTCCGGGATTTTGGTCTGTGCCGAAATGCGCTGCGGGAGATGGCCTTACAGGGGCTGTTGCCGGGCATTACCAAAGCCAGTTGGTAAGGGATGGGGCAAGGTGCTGCGGGCTACGCCTTGACCCTAGGTGGGGAGAAATAGGTTAACCATTGGTCTTCCTCAACCTGAATGCAATCATGGGCCTTGCGGCATCCGGTCGGCAAAAGTAGCCGATGCGGTTGTGTTGAATTCCGCAACAAAAGTCTATCAGTTCACGTCAGGCAAAAGGCTTCCTGAGAAAATTTTGAATAAATTTTTGGTTGCAAATGAGCATATATAGTCTTTTCACAAGAAAATGCAACACTTTGAGGCACTGGTCATGGCTGTATCCCCTTCCAGGACAGGGTTTGCAGGTAAAGGCGAATGTTGCAAACTTGTTTGAAATGACTATAGCTCCTCAATGACCATGTTTTGTAAAGTATTGCTTTTTCTGGCGACTCCCGCATCCGCAACGCTCAAGTCTTGCCTGCCTGGCGGGGGTCGAGACTATCGCGCAACCCATCCCCCAAGAGATTAAACCCCAACACGGCCAGGATAATTAACAGGGCCGGCGGCCACACCAACCAGGGATGGAGCAGCATGATGGACACATTGGTCGCCAAAGAGAGCATATTGCCCCAGGAGGCATCGGGCTGTTCAATGCCCAACCCGATCAAACTCAGCACCGACTCTGCCACAATAAACCCGGGTACGCTGAGCGTTGCCGAAATAATCACGTAGGTCGTTGTTTGCGGCAAAATGTGCCGCCACAAAATCCCCAACGGGCTGGCGCCCAACGCGCGAGCAGCCTGCACGAAACCCTGTTCTTTGATGCTCAACACCTGTCCCCGAATCACCCGCGCCAATCCCGCCCAGTTGATTAAGGAAGTGATCAAAACAATCAACAAAAACCGCTGACTGCTGCTTAACCCCGGTGGCAATACCGCCGCCAACGCCACCAACAGATACACGTTGGGGATCGACATCAACACCTCCACCAGCCGCATCAGCAGGGCATCCACCCAGCCCCCCGCATAGCCCGCAATGCCCCCCAGGAGAATGCCAATGGGAAACGTGATGAGAATGCCCACCAGCCCCACCGACAAACTAATGCGACTTCCCAGCAACAGACGGCTGAACTGGTCCCGGCCCTGGTCATCGGTGCCCAGCAGGTTCACATGCGCAGGCGGCGCCACCCCAAACAGATGCCAATCGCTGGGGATACCGGGAAATACCTGCCAATCCCGCACCTGCCAACCCCGCGGTGTCCACTGGGGCACAGGCAAGGTCAAGGCCAACCAGCGATAGGAATACCCCCGGACAAAAAACCGCACGGGCGTCGGGCGGCTGCGGTCCACGCGCAATTCCCGCTCCCCCGTATCCAGATTCAACGGCCCCTGGGTCGTGGGATACACATGCGGCCAGGGACGCCACTCAATGGCCGTCGGAGGGAGCAAAGCCCCCTGTTCCTGGCTGGCATAGGGGTCATAAGGGGCAAGAAAATCCGCCGCCACCATGCCCAGATACAACACCAGTAGAATGACGGCCCCCCACCGGGCCAAAGGATTGCGCCACCACCGCATGGGCCATTGCCGATCCGAACCTCTCCCAAATAAGGTTAAATTAAAGGGCAATCGTTGCGTGCACAAGGTTATGCCCCGCGTACTGGTAACCGAACCCATTGACCCGGCAGGAATTGCCATTCTCTCCCAGGTGGCGCAGGTGGACCAACGCCACAACCTCACCCCTGAAGAACTCCAAGCCTGTATTGGGGAATACGACGGCCTGATGGTGCGTTCGGCCACCAAGGTTACCCAGGCGGTGATTGCGGCGGGGCGCAGGCTGAAAATCATTGGCCGGGCTGGGGTCGGGGTGGACAACATTGACGTGGCCGCCGCAACCCGGCAAGGAATTGTGGTGGTCAATTCGCCAGAGGGCAACACCATCGCCGCCGCCGAGCAGACCATTGCCCTGATGTTGGCCCTATCGCGCTACATTCCCGCCGCCGACCAGATGGTCAAAGCCGGTGGCTGGAACCGCAAGGAATTTTTGGGGGTAGAGGTTTACAAAAAGACCCTGGGCATCGTGGGCTTGGGAAAAATTGGCTCCCACGTCGCCACCATTGCCCGCGCCATGGGCATGCGGCTACTGGCTTATGACCCCTACATTTCCCAGGAACGCGCCGAGCAGTTGGGCTGTACCCTGGTGGAGTTGGAAGTTCTGTTGCGCGAGGCGGACTACATTACCCTGCACATTCCCAAAACCCCGGAAACCACCCATCTCATTAACCGGGAAAGTTTCAAAAAGATGAAGCCCACCACCCGGATCATCAACTGCGCCCGGGGCGGCCTGATTGACGAAGTGGCCCTGGTGGATGCCCTCAAAGAGGGACGGATTGCCGGAGCGGCGCTGGATGTGTTTGAACAGGAACCCCCCACCAACAGCCCCCTCCTTTTGCTGGGCAAAGAGGTGGTGCTTACCCCCCATTTGGGCGCATCCACCATCGAAGCCCAAAGCAACGTGGCGACCGATGTGGCCGAGCAGATTCGCGATGTTCTGCTGGGGCTCCCAGCGCGCTCGGCGGTCAACATCCCCGGTTTGAGTGCCGATGTCCTCACCCGCCTCAAGCCCTATCTGGAACTGGCCGAATTGCTGGGGAATCTGGCGGGGCAATTGGCCGGGGGACGGGTGGAAACCCTAGAAGTCCGTCTGCAGGGGGAATTGGCCAACCAGACCAGCCAGCCGGTGGTGATTGCCGCCATCAAGGGGTTGCTGGGGCCAGCTTTGCAAGAACGGGTCAACTACGTCAACGCCGCCTTGGAAGCCAAAGAACGGGGGATTCGTGTGGTGGAAACCCGAGACGAATCGGTGCGGGATTACAGCGGCTCTTTGGTCATCACCGCCCAGGGCAGCCACGGGCAACACAGCGTGGCCGGCGCCCTGTTGGGAACGGGCGAACTCCGCATCACCAACATTGACGGTTTTCCCATCAGCGTCGCCCCTACCCGCTATATGTTAATTACCTTGCACCAGGATATGCCGGGAATTATTGGCAAAATCGGCTCGCTGCTGGGGAGTTTTAACGTCAACATTGCCAGTATGCAGGTGGGACGCAAACTGGTGCGGGGGGATGCGGTCATGGTGTTGAGCATCGATGACCCGCTGCCGGATGGGGTAGTCAACGAGGTGCTGCAGATTCAGGGCATTCAAGAAGCCTACGTAGTGAATTTGTAAATGAATTTGTAAGGGACGCCAGGCACCACCCTCCTACACCCCTCACCCGGACGACCGCCGCGAGGCAGAGCGGGAACGGCGTTGTGCTTCTTGCCGCCGCCGGTCTCGCCATTCTGCCCAGGTCAAATAGCCCACCCCCAGCGTCACACCCCCCAACAGCACCAACGCCGTCCCAAACAACACCACCAGGGGCAGGTTGGGGTCACCCACGCCAAAACCACTCCCTATCAACCTTGCACAATGATTTTACCCTGCATCCCCGCGCCCCGGTGCGGCGTGCAGTAGTAGGTGTAGGTGCCCGTCGGCAAACTTGCGTCAAAGGTAATACGGAAACTATCCCCCACCTTATAAACCAAAGCCTGCCGGGACAACTTGTTTGCCAACTGCTTATCCCCATTCGGCACGCTGCTAAAGACCACATTGTGGGGCGGCAATTTGTTGTTTAACCACTCCACCGTATCACCGACCTTGATGGTCAACTGCGCCGGTTGGAATGCCAACGTCCCATTGTCTGTCCCCATCTTGACCTGATAGGTTGCCGCCAGCGCCGCCTGCCCCGTGCCCAGCCAGGTCAACACCAGGGTCAATCCCAGTACCAGCCACCGCATCAGTCCAGCCACCATCAGCGTTAACCTCCCAATCGTCTGCCACTCCCTAGCGCCCTGGTCAGTCGCCCAGGACTTTGCAAAAATTTACATTCTGTTCATAACTTAGCAAATTTTGTGCGCCAGCCAGGTGCAGCAGGGGCGTTTTCAGGGATAGGTTTTCTGGAGGTGACGCATCGGCATACCAAGTGGCTGTTGGGGGGTTGCGAGCATCCCGGTTGGTATCGTTGGCAGACAGCTTAGGCCTGGTGGTGCTGCATGGCTTCGATGACCCTGGCAAGGGGATGCCAGGAAGTATAATAATGTTCTGTTTAGGCTTCCAGGAGAGATGGCCGAGTGGTCGAAGGCGCAGCACTGGAAATGCTGTGTGGGGCAACTCACCGTGGGTTCGAATCCCACTCTCTCCGTATTTCCTCATGCGTAACGGGTAATTGGGCAAGCTGCTCCTCCCGCAGCATTTTCGCCGCCACCACCATATTGCGCAAAGCCGGGATCACCTCCTCCCAACGGCGGGTTTTCAGGCCACAATCGGGATTCACCCAAATTTGCTGGATCGGTAGGTGGGCAATGCCGGTTTTCAGTTGCTGTAGGATTTGTGCTACGGTGGGCACGACCGGGCTGTGGACATCGTAAACCCCGTTTCCCACCTGGCGCGTGTAGCCCGCCTCGCTAATTTGCCGCAGGGTGGCGTTGTTGCTCCGGCTATTTTCAATAGACAGCACATCCGCATCTAACCGCTCGATGTGGGGCATGATGTCCCCAAATTCCGAGTAGCACATATGGGTATGAATTTGGGTTTCTGGCTTGGCGACCCCTGCGGCTAACCGAAAGGCCGCCACCGCCCAAGACAGGTATTCCTCCCACCGCTCTCGCTTGAGGGGCAACCCTTCCCGCAGGGCCGGTTCATCAATTTGGATCATTTTGGCGCCTGCCGCCTCCAAATCCGCCACCTCATCCCGCAAGGCCAGGGCAATCTGCATCGCCTGCTCTTGCCGCGAGAGGTCATCCCGCGGAAACGACCAATTAATCATGGTGACCGGGCCGGTGAGCATCCCCTTGACCATTTTCTGGGTGAGGGATTGGGCGACCCGAAACTCCCGCACCGTCATCGGCTGAGGCCGCGCCACATCGCCGTAAATAATCGGGGGACGCACACAGCGACTGCCGTAGCTTTGCACCCAGCCATGCTCGGTAAAGGCAAACCCGGTGAGTTGTTGCCCAAAAAACTCCACCATGTCCGTGCGTTCAAATTCCCCATGCACCAACACATCCAAGCCCACCTCTTCCTGGCAGCGAATGCACCGGGCAATTTCCGCATCGATCGCCGCTTCGTATTGGGCCTGGGTGATTTCCCCCCGCTTGAGCTTGACCCGCAGTTGGCGCACTTCTGGGGTTTGGGGAAAAGAACCAATGGTGGTGGTGGGCAAAAGCGGCAGTTGGGGTTGCAGGGGGCGGCGTTGCGCGTAGGGTAGGGCACGTTCTAGGGTCTGGGGGGTCACCTGACGCAGCCGCTCCCGCACCGTGGGATTGGCCGGACTGAACTGGGCAAAGGCCTGCCATTGCGCCTCTAGGGATGCAAGGTTCTCGGCTGGATCGGCGCCCAAATGCGCCAGCAAGGTTACTTCTTCGAGCTTCTGGTCGGCGAAACTCAACACTTGGCGCAGCGGTTCCGGTAAATGGGTTTCCCGCTGGGCATCGTAAGGGACAAATTGCAAGGAACATGAGGGCTGAATCCGCAGATTGCCGGTGACTTTTTGAATGGCCTCCAAAAGAGGGAGTACCCGCCGGGGGCGGATTTTCCAGATGTTGCGCCCATCTACCAAACCCACGCCCAAAGTCTTATCGCTAGGGAAACCGTAGGTTTGCAGTAACTCCAAATTTCTGCCCCTGGTGAAGTCCAAACCAATGCCTGCCACCGGCAAGGCTACCACCCAAGGGTAGGTCTCCCCCAGATCGTCAAAGTAGGTCATGACGTGAATGGGAACCCCCACAGCAGCCAGATAGGTATAAGTAGTCTCAATTGCTTCACGCAACCCTGCCCCTTGGCTGGTCACCAAAATGGGTTCATGAAACTGCACTTCCCCAATGCCCCGGGCGGCAAGCTGGGTCAACAATTCCCGGTACACCGGCAGTAAACGCTGCACATGCGCCAGCACATCTCCCTCGCTGCGACTAAGACACACTAGGGTAACCGGGCTGAGCACCATGGGAACCGCCCGCGCCCCAAGCACCGTTTGGGCCTGGTCCACCACCGCCAAAAAATCGGCAAAATTCGGCTGGGGTTCCATATCGGCGGCCAGTTCCGGCACCAGGTAGTGGTAATTGGTATCGAACCACTTGGTCATTTCCAGGGCAGGAATCCCCGCTTGGCCCCGCGCCATCGCAAAGTACTGCTCAAGTCCCGTTAAATGCGCAAACCGCCGGGGAATCAACCCCAAACGCACAATCCAATCCAACACCCAATCATAAAGCGACATGTCCCCGATGCCGATGTGGTCAATTCCGGCATTCTTTTGGGTGTGCCAATTGGCCACCATGATCTGGTGCGCCGTTTGCCAGAGGGTGGCTTCATCGACTTTTTGACTCCAGAAGGCTTCCAGCGCCTTTTTGAGTTCGCGCTGTTTCCCAATGCGGGGATAGCCCAACGTTGCCGTAGCCAATGTCATGGTCTATGGTCCTAAAACTCAGTACAGCGAAAATAAATCAGGTTCCGTCCCGCACCTGTCCAAGCCACAAATTCATTGGGGTACGTTCAGCGCCGATATGAGATAGGCAGTGGCCCCCCTCCGGGAAGCATCACGCCAACCCATACCCCGCAACAGGCACCAAAGGACGCTACAACCTCAAAATTTTGCGCCAAAACCGACAGCCCAAATTCTTCTTCATCCGTACCTCGCAGATGATGTATGTCCTGGGTTTACCGCTCGGCGGGCATTCTGACTTAGGGAACTTCCCCTCACAGCTGCGGGACAGCGCCGGATTCGCACCGGACTTTCCCCGTTACCTCTAACGGCTGATCCCCGTTAGAACCGAACTGCCTTTGAACTTAACACGTCCCCAAGGCGCAGCAGGGCTGAACTTAGCAAAAGTACATACTTCCGCGCCAGCGGCTGAGGTGATGGATTTCCCCTAAAAGCGGCCAAGCGTCGGGGTGGCATGGTTTTGGGGCATTTCCTACTTTGCCGTCAGGGGGGATGTATCCTGGGAACCCGATTCCCGGCCATTTCGTTATTTTAGAATAAGCACACCGCCCAGACAACAGGGGGCCAACAGAGACCGGGGCGATGGTTGGCCGGTTGCGGTGACGTACTTGGTGATGGACTGGTTTCCAAGGCAAAGCCCATGATGTCAATACTAGCCGTCTTGGCGGCGGCAGCGGCAGGGGGCTTCCGTTTGGCGATGCCCTTACTTTTGGTGTTGATTTTGCGGCGGGAGGCGGGTTGGGAACAGGTGCCGGTCTTGGGCCAGTTTCCCCCGGCGGTGACCTTGGGGGTGCTCAGCAGTTGGACGCTGTGGGAATTGCTGGCGCTGGTGCATCCCTGGGGGGTGCGTCTGACCCAACCGTTGCAAGTGCTGTTGAGTCCCGTGGTGGGCGGCATTTTGGGAGTTATGACGGCCCAGCTGGTGGGAATGCCCCTGCCTTTGTGGGAGGTGATGGGTTTGGTGGGGGGCGCCCTGGCCCTGCTGTTGCAGTTGGTGCAAACGGGGTGGCTCTATCGCTGGGGGCGGTTCCCGACCTGGGTGATTTTGGTGCAGGATGGGCTGTGTGGTTTGCTGATTGTATTTGCGCTGGAAGCACCCCGACAGGGGGGACTCATTGCCCTATTGCTGTTGTGGTTGGCGCTGCGCGCGGCCAAGGATTGGCAACGGCAGTTTCAACGGCACCGGCGGCCCCAACCCCCGGATTGAGCCGGCCATCACCACTGGGGATAGCCCGTTTGGGGGTCCATCGGTTGATAGCGTTCAGGGGGCGATACTTCCCCCGGTTTGGCCACCCGCCAGGCCACTTCTCCCCGTTTTTTGCCCACCCGCACAAACACAAACCCGGAATCCTCAAACAGTTCCCCGTGTTCGGTGATCGTCCGCGGAGAAACCCGCAACAGATGCGCCACTTCGGATGTGCTCAAAATCCAACCGTTGCGATAGGCCTCTTCCAGGGTGCGCAGGTATTCCAAGGGGTCGCTGGTGGCGTGCAGTTGGTTGAGCCGCTGGGCAACCGCATCGGCGATCACCCCAGCGGTTGAACGCATACTGGTCACGACCGCGCCTGCCACCGCATCCGCCACGCTGCTGATCAACTGGGTGAGATTGACGGGAATGTCCGTGCGGTTGAGGCTCAGGTCCTTGCTGGGGGTGGGTTCTTGGGCGAGAAAGTCGTTGATGGTTCCCCCCTGTTGCAAATAGGCGTGCAATTGGTCGAGCCGCTCTAGTTCCTGCGCTGTGATGTAGGCGCGCCGACTGACTTTGAAGGGTTTGATGCCCAAGCCCTTGAGCCGGTTGTACAGGGCATTGTGCCCCACCTGGTAACGGTCCTCCAGCAGTTCCACCGGGAAACTGTCAATATGCGTGTCGGCATCCCCCCCGGCGGGGTCAACCTTGGGCGCCGGGTTCGGTGTCGTACAATGGCCGTTGGGTTGGGCGGTCATGACACTCCTCACTGGCGTCAGGCATGGGTCAGGTGGGAGAGGCGCTAGGAATTCTCATGTCCTTTCCCATTATACTAGCAGTTGGGTGGGGAGATGCCAAGGGATGGGCTAGGATCGGGCGAGGCCGATGATAAAGTGAAGTTCAGGAAGATGCGGGGACAGCCATGCCATTTTCGATTGGGGAATTATTAGGAAGTTTGCCGGAAGATAAGCTGATTGCTCCCAAGGTATTGGCCAAAAAGCTGTTTTGTGAGGATGAACAGGACCGCCTGCGTTTGAAAATTGCCTTGGATGCCTTGACCAAATTGTCCTTGGTGGTGGAGGAGTTTGGCAAGTATCGGCGGGTGACCCTGCCGGATGTGGTCACGGCGCGGTTGCGGTTTTCGCGGGGGAGTTTTTGGGCGATCCAGGAGGAACCGGGGGCAGCCGACATTTACATTCCGGCGCGGTATTTGGGGACGGCCTGGCACGGGGACCGGAGTTTGGTGAAGGTGATGCGTAAAGGCCGCAACCGCCGCAGTCCGGAAGGGGAAGTGTTTGTGGTGTTGGAGCGGGCAATCACGGCGCTGTTGGCGCAGGTGCAGGCGACGGAGACGGGCTATGTGGCCAAACCCTTGGATGAGCGGTTGAATGTGACGGTGGCGTTGCCGGAAACGGTGGCGGATTTGGTGGGGCAGTTGGTTTATGTGGGGATTGCCCGTTATCCGCTGGCGCAGTTGCCCGCCCAGGGGGTGGTCAAGCGGGTGCTGGGGCCGGACATCCAAGCGGCTGACCCGGCGACGTTGATGGTGTGTAAGTACCATTTCCTGCCTGACCCCCCGGCGACGTTACCCAGTCAGTTGGTTTTTCCCCGGCCGGGGGAGATGCCAGCGTCAGAGGCGCCGCGGCAGGATTACCGGGAGCGCCCCACCTGGGGGTTGCCGAACTTGGGGGTGTCTTGGGAGGCGGTGGCGGGGGGCTACCAGTTGGGGATTCACATTCCCGATGCCACCGGCCTTATTCCCCCGGAGACTTTGGTGGATTGGTATGCCTACCAACAGGGGGCAAGTGTGACGATTGGGGAGATGCAAACGCCCATGACGCCGCCGGTGCTGCGGGGCGAGGAATGGCCGAGTATTTCCCTGTGGGTGACGGTGGCGGCGACGGGGGCGGTGGGTTCCTACCGGATCGAACCGGGGTGGGTGCGGGTGACGACCCCAGCGCCGCCAGTGGTGGTTCAGGGGGTAACCGAATGGCTCAAGCAGCGTCCCCAACGCCCGCGGTTGTGCCTGGAGGAATCCCGCTGCACGCCCGATGAGCACCCCACTGGTCTGGCGATGGCGGTGACGACGCAAGAGGCGTGGGTGGAGCAGGAATTGGCGATTTTGGCAAATCATTTGCTGGCCAAGCATATGCAGGCGTTGCAGTTGCCGGGGTTATTCCGGGTGCAAGCGCCCCCTGATCCGGAGGCCTGGGAGCGGTATCGGTTTCTTTTGACCCAGTTGGGGCTACAGCCGCCGGCAGAATGTGATGTCACGACGTTGTTGCCCTTGATTCAGAACCATGCGCTGGCGCCGTTGTTGCAGGATTTGCTGGTGACGATGATCAAGCCGCCGACCGACAGTCTGCAACCCGGTGCCCATCTGGGACTGGGGTGTGACCCGTACCTGCACGGGGTGGCGCCGCTGCAGCGCTATACCGACCTATTTAACCAACGGGTGCTCTGGGCGCTATTTACGCATGGGAAAGACCGAAAAAGTCCCCGCTCGAAAGAGACGATTGACCCGCGCAGCAGTGAATGTCATGGGCGGGTGGATTGGCCGGTGTTGCCGACAAGTGTGCAAGAGGAGTTGCACCAGCGGGCGCAACAGATTCTCCCCCACCTCCAGGAACGGGAACGGCTCCAGCGGCAAGCGCGGCAAGATTACCAACAATTGGTGTGGCTGCACCGCTGCCAGTTGACGCCCGGACAAACGGTGCGGGGGTTGATTGTGGGGGTGGAATCCTACGGGTTTTTTGTGGCGATTCACCAGACACCGCTCCAGGGCTTGGTGCATGTGACCACCTTAAAGGACGATTGGTACGAATTTCGCCCGGCCCAACAGGCGCTGGTCGGACGGCGCACCAATACCACCTTTGCCGTGGGGGCAACCGTCGAGGTGCTGGTCAAAGCGATTGATTATTATCGCCCCCATGTGGAGTTGACCTTGGTGCCTGCAGTAACACCGCCAGCCCCAGGGATGGAACCCCCGGCTTCCTAGGCAGCAGTGATGATGATGCATCTGTTGGGGTATTGCCTTTGGGGCTAGGCCGGGGGGGTTCGGCGAAGTCGTGGGCGGTGACCGAACGGTTTTTTTGCCCCATGGCCTGCCAATGACGCCGATTTTTGGGGGTGTGCTTTTTCCTGCTTCCCAGGCTGACCCTGATGGTGAAGTGGCAGGTGATGGGGGCAAGCCTGTGCTGGAGCGGTGGCGGGCGTTTTGGCGCCAGGCTCCTGGGGTGACCACCCAAGCGCAACGGGAAGCCTTGGTGGATTTGCTGTTGCTGGGGATGCACACGGATCGGGTTTTGTCGCGAGCGGAGTTATCCTGGGAATCCGGGCAAGCCCTGAGCATTTATAGTCATTTCGACTAAGAATGTGACACTTTTTAGATATTTTTTAGATATTCTTTAATCGCTGTTTGAAATGACTATATCTGCAAGCCAATATGCCTAAAATCCGTCTGGCAGGGGAACATTTATAGTCGTTTCACAAGAAAATGCAACACTTTGAGGCACTGGTCATGGCTGTATCCCCTTCCAGGACAGGGTTTGCAGGTAAAGGCGAATGTTGCAAACTTGTTTGAAATGACTATATCCAACCGTTGGCAACTTTTGACG
>NZ_JBRCEP010000057.1:0-15360 GCF_053491055.1 Gloeomargarita sp. | reverse complement strand
CCGCCCCCCCAATACTCAAAACCCCCGGCGTCATCCGTTCAATCTGCGGCAAATGGAGCAAATCCGCCCCGATCAGCGTCCCCAACACCCCCCCGGCAAACGCCACCGGCGCTGCCGCCGTGCCCCCCGTGAGTAACATCGCACTCATGGCCGCCGTCAACGGCGCCACCAACGCATTCATCTGAATCCCAATCCCCGGCACCACCTGCGCCGAATAATAACTCACCCCCGTCACAATCCCCGTCACCGCCAGGATATACCAGGGATTGGCCCGGCCAAATTGATACAAGGCCAACAGCGTAGGAATCACCCCCCCGCCCAGATTCAGCGCCACAACCGTCTTTTGCTGAATTTTTTGGATAGGAATCCCCCAGAAAAACCGCATCGTCCACAAATCCACCCACTCCGGCAGATAGGTCACCCGCGAAACCCGCTCATACAGGGGAATGTTGACCGTACTCCCTACCACAACCAGCAGGAACAACAGCAGCGACGCCTGGGGCGAAAAACCCAACTTTGCCACCGCCACCTGCACCGCATCCAGAGTAATCACCAACCAGACAAACGGGAAGGTGAGCAAAAACAGAAAAAACAACAACAACGTGACCGGTAAGTAAATCATGACCCCTTAGATTTCCGTCGCGAAAAAATCCCACGCTCATCGCGGTCAAAAAGCTGCTTTACCCGCTCCCACGCCCGCAACAAAGCATTCTGTGGTTCCCCCGACTCCCGCAGCGCCTGATTGTAGCTCTCCACAAACGTTTCTTGCGCCTCTTCGGACAAATCCGCCCGCAATTCCGGCGAAATTTGCTCTTTAGTCTGCAACTGCCCTTCCCCCTGCTGGGGAATTTGCATCTCCGTAATCGCCACCTCTTCCCCACCTACCCCCTGCAACAGCAAAAAAATCTCCCCCGCCTTCGCCGCCGGCACTTCCACCACCAACAAAAATTCCCCTGCCTGCACCCGCGTTTGATAAATAGCCGCCTGCTGCTGGGGCATCCCCAGCGAAATCAACACCGAACCCAAACCCGCCCCCAGCGCGCCGTACAACGCCCCACTGGTAGCCCCCAACAACGCCGCCGCCAAAGGCCCTGCCGCCACCACCGTCCCAATCAAGGGAATAAACAAAACACCCACCCCACTCAACAAACTCAAAACCGAACCAAACAGGGAACCATACAACGCCCCGCTGGCCAAACCGTCCAAAATCACGTCCTTACGGGTAAGAAACCCCGTGATACGCGCCTCCGTCTGAAAATTGCGGCCAATAATAGACAGCCGTTCTTTGGGCACCCCGCGATTGAGTAGCCTTTGCACCGCCTCCTGTAATTTCTCTTGACTTTTGAACGTAGCGCTCACACATTTTTCCGGCGGCTCGGCATAGGCGGAACTCATACGCAAACCCTAAGCAAGTAACACTACAATCGTACCAAAAACTGTCCTCAAGCTTCAGGCTGTGGAGATGGGAGGTCCTCCCTGGGGGTTTCATGTCCCGGCACACACCGGCTCTGCCCATCTCTCTGGATGAGGGAATTCTTGATGGGAACAAAAAGTGTGATGGATTTAGATGAATATATATGGCAGAAGAGACTGGCTTTTTTGCAGACAGAAGCCAGAGTGAAGATGGGGAAATAAGCAGGATGCAAAGGGTTAATTGCGGCGGTTTTCCGAACGGCATTTCTGGTGGAAACCCCATGTTCAAGCATTATCACAAAAAATCAGAAAAATCAGTATTTAATTGAAGACCTGGATTGAGAGCATCTCATTCTGGATAAGACGATGGTGCGAGCGCACGCCTGTACTGCCAGAAAAAAGGGGAACAAGCCTTGAGGCGAAGCCGGGGGATACAGTACCAAGATTCATACAAGGGTAGATAGATGGGAGAATCCACGCGAATTGAGCATTAATTAATGGGGGGAAAAAGGAATGCAATGATATTACTCCAAGGAAGATAAGATAGAGGATATGATGCCCATAAGTTACTTAAGAAAAAAGAAAATAAAGCAGTCATCTCATCTAAAAGGAACAGAAAAATACAGGGGCGATATGATAAACTATTTATCCTAACAAAGGCATTGAATTGAATGCTTTTTTCACCGGTTAAAGCCGTGTCAACGTCTATTTCCTTATTGCGATGAATTAACCAGAAACTTCTTAGGCTTTCTCTACGTTACGTTGGCCCTCTTCTGGCTTAAATCAAAGAGCAACACGACCCAGAGTTTGTACCCCCTAGCAACTCCGCAGACTGTATGCCTGCATCGTTAGCTGTGGGGACGAAATTGGCCATCCAGAGCCAGTGCTATCGCCAAAGGTGCTCCCCGCTGCAACAAGTCCGCAAAGTCGCGACCGCTCGATTTGTCGTGCAATTTTTACGCTAGAACGGTTCATAATTGAAGAACAGGCGCTTCCCCGACGGTTACCGATGATTGTTCTGGAATGGCAGGAAAATCAGCGCACCCACCGGCGGCAGCTCCAGATACGTGACCCGTCCCAAGTGATTCGTTTGGGGCGTGACCCCAGCCTGTGTGATGTGGTTTTTACGGACCCGACGGTTTCGGGATTGCAGGCGGAAATTGCCAGTGATGGGCAAGGAGTGTACTTACGTTGTCTGCGCGAAACTAATCCGCCCTGGGTGGACGGAAAACGCATGGGAGCAACGCCTGTGCCTTTGCGGCCAGGGAGTGTGGTGCGTCTGGGGCGGACGGAAGTTAGGGTAGTGAGTGTGGGGGTGGCAGACGAGGTGACGGATTTGAGTTTGAGTCAGTTGTTGCCGATGGTGGGGAGTGGGCAAGCGCTGGCGGACAAAGCGCATTTGCTACCGATGGCAGTGACGGTGGTTGGCGTGATTGTTTTGTTTTCTACGATTGGCAATCCCCCGCTTTTTAATGCGTGTTTGGCGTTTTTGTTGGGTATTGGTGGGTTTTATTTTATTTATCAACTCTGTGGTAAAGCGAAGCCCTGGTGGGCGATGGGTTTGGTAGGGTTACTGACGGTCATTCTTTTGCTCAGCCCGGTTTGGTCGGTATTGGCCTTCATCTTCCGGGTGGTTTTACCGGGGGATGTGAGTACCCAGAGCCGCAGTTTTCTCGTGCAGTTTATCGCCCATTTCTTTGGGGCGGGGTTGTTGGAGGAATTGCTCAAAGCCTTGCCGATTTTCCTGTTTTGGGGGTTGGGGCGGATGTTGCCCCGGCGGGCGCGCTCCCAGATTGGGGTGGTCGAGCCGTTGGATGGGATTATCTACGGGGCGGCTTCGGCGCTGGGGTTTACCTGGCTGGAGACCATGGGCGAATATGTGCCGGGGATTGTGGCGCAGGTGGCCCAAGAGGCGGGAACCGAGGCGGGGGAGTTGGTGGGGTTGCAGTTGTTGATCCCCCGGATTTTGGGTTCGGTGGTGGGCCACATGGCCTATAGTGGTTATTTCGGTTATGGGATTGGCTTGGCGGCGTTGAAACCGAAGTACACATGGCTGGTGATTCCCTCGGCCTATGGGGGGGCGGCGGTGATTCATGCCCTGTGGAATGCTTCGGATACCATTGGCACCTGGGCGGCGGCGGTGGTGGGGATTTTGGCCTATGTGATGCTGGCAACGGCAATTTTGAAGGCGCGGCAGCTTTCCCCGCATCGCCATGAGAATTTCGCCACCAGCCTGCTTGGCAAAACCCGCCCATGAACCGTGTCATGGATTGGGACCAGTTTCAGCGCCTGAGTGAGCAGGGCAATTTTATCCCAGTGTACCAACAATGGCCTGCAGATTTGGATACACCGGTGTCGGCTTGGTATCGGGTGTGTCGGGGGCAGCCCTATAGTTTTTTGCTGGAGTCAGTAGAGGGAGGGGAACGGATTGGCCGCTACAGTCTGCTGGGGTGTGACCCACTGTGGGTGTTGACGGCCTGGGGGGAGGACTGTCGGCAGGTGTTCCGGGATGGGCAGGAGCGGCGGTGGTCAGGGCAGCCTTTTGAGGTGATCCAAAAATGTTTGGCGCCCTATCAGCCGGTGTCCTTGCCGGAGTTGCCGCCGGGGTTGGGGGGGCTTTTTGGGTTTTGGGGCTATGAACTGATCCGCTGGATTGAACCGACCGTGCCGGTGGTGACCGCAGGGGATGTGCCGGATGGCTGTTGGCTGCAAATGGATCACCTGCTGGTGTTTGACCAGGTGCGGCGGCACATTTGGGCGGTGGCCTACGGGGAGGTGCGCAACGGGGATGTGCGGGCTGCCTATGAGTACGCCTGCGATAAGGTGCAGCAGTTGGTGGCCAAGTTGCAACAGCCTCTTGCGCCCGAAACGACGCGCATGGTCTGGCAACCGGGGCTTAGGTCGTTGGAGATTGCCAGCGATACGACGGCTGAGGAATTCCAAACGGCGGTAGCCCGGGCGAAAGACTATATTTATCGGGGGGACATTTTCCAAGTGGTCTTGTCCCAGGAACTTCGTACCTCCTACACAGGTGACCCCTTTTTGCTCTACCGTTCCCTGCGGCTGGTGAATCCTTCCCCGTACATGGCGTTTTTCCAGTTTGGGGATTGGCAGTTGATCGGCTCTAGCCCGGAGGTGATGGTGAAGACGGAGGGGCGGTTGGTGACCTTACGACCGATTGCCGGCACGCGCCCTCGGGGGCATACGCCTGCGGAGGATGAACAGTTGGCGCAGGAATTGCTCAGTGACCCCAAGGAGGTGGCAGAGCATGTGATGTTGGTGGATTTGGCGCGCAATGACCTGGGGCGGGTGGCCCAGTGGGGGACGGTGCAGGTGGACCAGATGATGGTGATTGAACGGTACTCCCATGTAATGCACCTTGTCAGTAACGTGATTGGCACGCTAGCTCCAGAGTGCAGTGCCTGGGACGCCCTGCAAGCCTGTTTTCCGGCAGGAACCGTCAGCGGTGCCCCGAAAATTCGGGCGATGCAGTTGATTTATGAATTGGAGCACCGGCATCGGGGTCCCTATGCGGGCTGTTATGGGTACTACGATTTCGAGGGGCAGTTGAACACGGCAATTACCCTGCGGACGATGGTGGTGCGCCAGGGACAGGTGCGGGTGCGGGCAGGGGCCGGGGTGGTGGCCGATTCCGACCCCCAACGGGAATATCAGGAAACCTGGAACAAAGCCAGGGGCTTGCTGACGGCAATCGCGGCGTTGGGGTAAGGGAAATTGAAGGGGGATGATTTTTTAATCCCTGGAGGTTTTCTGTGTTGTTCGATGAACCGGCAAAACATTTCGGCCTTAACTTTTTGGCAATGCCAATACCATTACGTTTCCCCGCTTTGTGATATATCTAAAGGGTCAAAATCCCAACCCCAATCCTGGGCAATTGCCTGGGTGAGTCCCAAACGGTTGGCGCCTGGATACCGACTGATGGCAATCAACAAATCCCGGAGTAATTCTCCCTCTGGGCAGGAGCCAAAAATATGTAATCCACCCCGAATTTGGGCTTCTTTTAATTCGCACAAATAGGTGTCTAATTTACCAATTACCTCGGTTATGTCACAAGTATTTTTGTCCTTGAGAATGGGCAGTTCTTCCATCAGATGATGCTTTTTCAATAATTCTTCCAAACGGCGGTTAATCCAGGGTAATCGCTCTGGGTCAAGGTCTTGGGCTTGGTAATATTCATCCACCAGGGTTTCCAATTCCAGCAGTGGCCCGTACAATTCCGCGCGGGTCAAGGGGGGTGTGAGATGGTCAATAATCACTGCTTGGGCACGGCGTTTGGCTTGGGTTCCTTCGCCCGGATTATTCACAATAAAAGGATAGAAATGGGGCAGTGCACCCAGGGCAATTTCCGGGTAGCAAGTTTCAGATAAGGCCACACTTTTGCCAGGGAGCCATTCCAAAGTGCCATGCTTACCCAAATGAATCACTGCATGGGCTTGAAATTCATACCGCAACCAATAGTAAAATGCTAAGTAATGGTGCGTGGGTTCCAGGTCGGGGCTATGGTAATTGAGGCTGGGGTCTTGGTCATAACCACGACTGGGTTGAATGCCAATAAATAGATTGCCCCAGCGTTGACCATAAATCGGAATCTTGCCCTGTTCGGCGATGGTTTCTGGGGTTCCCCACCGCTGGATAATTGCTTCTGATTGAGGGATGGTGGCTAACCATTTTTGATACTTGGGCAAGGGTACAAATTCCCCAAAATTACGACTGTGAGATTCCGGGTCATTGGTGCGTAAACGGGTTAATTGGTGCATCAGTTCATCGCCGTTTTTGAGGGGGGGTGGCACAGTATAACCGGCTTGGTACAAAGCCCGCCATACCTGAATACAACTTGCGGGAGTATCCAAACCTACCCCATTGGCAATACGTCCGTCATCGGTGGGGTAGTTGGCCAGAATAATTGCTATTTTTTGCTCAGAAGGTGGGGTGGTTCGCAAACGCACCCACGCCTGGGCTAAATCGGCAACAAAATTCACCCGGTCTGGCACAGGTTGATAACTGTAAATTGGGGTTTCTAAATCCGGGTGCATTTGGGTCGGTGTTTTGAAGGAAATAGCCCGGGTGATAATGCGCCCATCTACTTCGGGAAGAGCAACCTGCATGGCTAAATCCTTGGGCGATAATCCCCGCATTCCGTTGCGCCAAGTTTCTTGTTCATCGGTGCTGAGAATGATTTGTAGTACAGGTACATCAAGATGCTCCCATAGCTCTAATTCGGGAATTTCTGAGCGCCATTGGGCTACGGAAAATCCTGTTGTTACACATAGCAATTGAATAGGGTGTTCCTGATAGTAACGTTCAACCGCCAAGCGGGTTTCAGGATTGGTCAGGGTGTGAATGTAGTAGGGCAACGGTTGCAAATTTCTTTCCTGCAATGCCCGACACAACGCATCAATCGGGGCTGTATTTCCGGCTAAAACATGGGCACGGTAAAAGAGAATGCCCACGCCCGGCGCCGTTCCCAAACATTCTCCACCCCATGCATAAACACCCCACTCAGGCACAGGTTGGGGCGGTGGTGGCGACCCCGGCCAATTCAGACTATAGCTGGCCACAAATTCCAGGGCATGGCGATAATTCACCACACCGCCAAAACGCAGGTATTGGTGCAGATACTGGACAGAAGGAATCGGGACATTGGACTGCTCAAAAATGCTTAGATCGATTTGATCATCCCCCGGCATGACCCACACTTGGGCGTTTAATTCCCGCAGACGTTCCACGCCATAGGCCCAGTAGTCCATGCCGCCCAGTAAGCGCAAAATAATAACTTGGGCCTGATTTAAGGTCTGTTCAATATATGTGTCAATGCTGTAGGGGGTATTGAGTTTCAGCCAGTTGCAGACCCGTAGGGCGGGGAAGTCGGGGGGGAGTTGAGCTACCGCCTGGGCCAGGGTTTGGATGTCCGTGTCTGCTGCCGTGAGAAAAATCAGCGGGGCGGGGGTTTGCTGAATGTCGCCGGGGGTAGCGCTCCAGTGGCCGGGTTGGGTGGGGATGCGGTGCATGACCTTCCTACGATGGCGCCTTGGTTTTTTAGCATAACAGGCATCCTCAAGCGGGACGGATTAAACTGGAAATAGTGGTTACCGCTGGATACCTGTGCATCCCCTTTCTGGTTTTTACCGTTGGTATCGGGATAGGTTGCGCTACTCCCCCTACCGTTGGTTGCTGTTGCTCGGTTCGTTACTTTATTTGCTCAGCCCGATTGATGTTGCCCCCGATGTGTTTCCCCTTTTCGGATGGATTGATGATGGTCTTTTGATAGCAATTTTGGCGGGAGAATTGGCCTCTTTTTTTAACCGGGAACCCCAAGGAACCGTCGTAGATGTGACTGCCCAAGAAGTGTCAGAGGATAGTGAGTGATGACCGAACGGCAGGTGAATCTGATTGCAATAACCGTATTTATATGCACGCTGGGGGCCTTGTTGACTCCCTTGCTCCCTGCCGCAGCCGGGTTCCTGGCTGGGGGTGTTTTGCTCCTGTTGGGCTTGGCAACGGCAGATGCCTGGGTCTGGCAATCCCAGGGCTTGACCCTCCTTTTGAGCCTGTGGCCGACCCCTGACGAACGGGTGGTGTACCACGAAGCGGGGCATTTTTTGGTCGCACACTTGCTGGGAATTCCCATCAGCGATTACACCCTGTCGGCCTGGAGCAGTTGGCGGCGGGGCTATCCTCCTGCCGCAGCGGGGGTGCGGTTTGGGGCGATTCCACCGGAACTGTGGCCTCGCTGTCCGGTGTTGTGGTTGGCAGGGATGGCCGCTGAGGAATTGGTCTATGGTCAGGCGCAGGGGGGAGCAACCGATTGGCACCAGGCCAGTGTGTTCCTGGCGGCTTTTCCCCCGGCAGAACGGGCATGGCGACTGCGAGCGGCCCAACGGGAAGCCCGGCAGTTACTCCAACAGCATTGGTCGGCCTATTTGGCATTGGTAACGGCGATGCGCCAACAACAGTCGGTGGCCGATTGTCTTAAGCGGCTGAATGAGATGTGCGCTGCGCCGCCAACTCCTGCCGCACCTGCATAAGAATCTTGCCCAGATGGTTGCAGCCCGTGCCGTTGGGACCACAGCCCCAGTAAGTATCAATCGGCGAATTTTCCACCAATTCCTCGGTTCCCGTTGCGAGGAGCAATTGCGCCAACTCTGGGTAGGTATTAAATTTACAACGTACTGCTTTAAGCATTACGTCTCGCTTTACCTGTTCCCAATCCGGGCGTTTGGGGTGGCGAGGGTCACGGCCAATTTTTGCCGCTAACGCTGGGCTAGGAGCTTGGCGAATGGTATCTACTAAATCTGCCCGGGGCGTACCGACAAATTTTTGGGCTTGGTAGTAATGTTCCACTGTCGGCCAGCGGTGCCCATCTAGGGTAATTGGGTGGGGAGAAAAGTTGGAAAAATAGCCGTAGGGTTGGTCCACCTGATAGAAATAAATGGTCATGGTTGGTCAGCCAATTGCCATTCCCGGTACGCGGCATACACCGCTTGCACATTGTACCAATTCAAAAAAATCCGAGACAGTTCCCAAGCCCATTGGGATTGTCCCCGGTCAATCAGCATTTGCAGCAAAGGCGCAAGGGTGCGTTCGTTGAGCAATCCCCCCAGGGATAAAAGGCCCCATAATAGGCGATGGAACCAGGTCATTTGGATCATCAAACGCACTTCCCAGGTGGGGTGTTTGCGGTAGAATAAAACGCCCATTTTGCCCCGCTGAATTTCCTTATCAATTAAGCCGGGAATCTGGGTGAGTTCAAAGGGGGGATGCCAGTGATAACCCACCGCTTCCGGGCAGGGAATCAGGGTCAATCCGAGTTTTTTCAATCGCACCCCCAGTTCCAAATCTTCCCAGCCATAAAATTGAAAGTCGGGGTCAAAGCCTCCTGTCATTTCCAGCCAGGATTTAGCAATCGCGACATTACCCGTGGCGAAAAACGCCCGCGACCAGTCGGTAATTTTGAACGGTTCACTGGTGGGGTTCTCAAAGTTGGCTGTATTGACCACCCGCCCGTAGGTAAAACATTTTTGGTGTCCCCAGCGTTCATAGTATGCTTGGAGTTTTTGGGCATGGGCGCGCAGAAAGACTGGTGTTACTACCACATCGCTGTCAATAAATACAATCGTATCTCCTTGCGCCTGGGCAATTCCCAAATTGCGCGCCGCCGCAGGGCCTTGGTGGGACTGGGCCAGCCAACGCACATGGGGAAGCTGGGAGCGATGCGCCGCCAACCAGGCTAAGGTATCGTCGGTCGAGCCATCATCGACGACGATCACCTCATACGGCTGCGACCAGTCCTGTCGTTCCAGGGCATGGAGCGCCTTTGCCAAAATGGGTTGGCGGTTGTAGGTGGGAATAATAACGCTGAAAAACACCCGATCACCTCCACCTTGTAGCTTATCAGGAAGGGGGCAAGAGATGTGACTGACGTTTGCTGCATAAAGGAGCTATGAGAGGGAAGGGGAGAAGTCGTGTTTATTTAGACCACGCCCAACTGACAGTCACCAGAGGGGAGCCAGAAGCTACCAAATGGGATGTTTATTATGGTTCACGTGCGCATGGCACAGAGCTTTCTGGAAGTGACCCAGGTTGGGCAGCTGCTGATTGAGTGACGTTGCCGACTGAAAGTATGAAACTACGCTCGTTCTCAATTCAACTTTCACCGCCGGTGGGTTTTTCCCGATGTTGCTTTTTGCAAATCATCCCCAGATGCAGCAACGCCGATTGAGTGCTTCATTGCAGATAGAAATAAGCAACTGTTACTTAGCTCACACCACCAGCCAATTTCTCAGCGATGACGCCTTAGCGGCCATCCAACTCCCGCAGGTGGGCCAAAACCGTTGCGTAAATGGTCAGCACATGGTCATCGTGCAATTGGTAAATGACGTGTCGCCCCTGGCGGTGTCCCCGTACCAGCCCCATGACCCGGAGCGCCCGCAACTGATGGGAAACCGCCGATTGGCTCATCTGGAGCAGATGCACCAAATCCCCCACGCAATGGGGTTTGACCGCCAGGATGGATAAAATCCGCAGGCGATTGGGGTCGGCCAAAAAACCCAGCCATTGTGCCATCCGTTCCGCTGTGGCCATGTCCAAAATCGCCACATCGGACGGGGGGGCATGCGCAGACGTGCTACAAACTTCCGGGAGCGAAGTCACCGCTGGCGTCATGCTCCCTGGCGATTTTGCAGAAACGACTCGACCAGGGCCACATCTTCCCGGCTACCCACAACCAGGGGAATGCGCTGGTGTAAGGAGGTGGGCACGAGGTCCAAAATCGGTTGCGTGCCGGTCGAAGCCCGTCCACCCGCCTGCTCCGCAATAAACGCCAAAGGCGCGGCTTCGTACAATAACCGCAATTTCCCCTCCGGTTTTTTCTGCGTGCCGGGATAGAGAAACACCCCACCTTCTAACAAAATCCGGTGAAAATCACCCACCAAGGCGCCGCTGTAGCGAGCCGTGTAACCCTCGTGGCGATGCACATAACGCACATAGTCGCGAATCGGTTCTTCCCATTGCCAAAAATTGCCTTCATTCAAGCTGTAAACCGGCCCGTGGGCAGGCATCTGGACATTTTCTTGGACGAGGATAAATTCCCCCAAACTGGGGTCAAGGGTAAACAAATGTACCCCTTTACCGAGGGAATAAACCAGTACCGTTGCCGGGCCATACAAGATGTAACCCGCAAGGATTTGTTGCCGCCCATTTTGCAGTAAATCTGCTCCGGTTTGCTCCCGATCTTCGCCTTGTTGGATGCGCACGGAAAAAATCGAACCCACATTCAAATTCACATCAATGTTGCTCGACCCATCAATCGGGTCATACAGCAAGGTGTAACGCCCAATCGGACAGTTTTCTGGGATGTAATAGGGGCGTTCCATTTCTTCCGAGGCCAGCCGACAGACCAGACCACTTTTTTCAAACACGGAAATAAAAACCTGATTGGCAAAGACGTCCATTTTTTTGACGGCTTCTCCCTGCACATTGGTATCGCCGACAAAACCCAGGACATTTTCCATCAAACCCGCCCGACTCAACCGCCGCGCAATCAGTTTGCCTGCCAGCCCAATCCGACCCATCAAAGCGCTTAAATCCTGCGCCTGCCCGCCAAAACTTTGATATTGCTCCAAAACGTGCCGGGAGAGGGTAACGCAATCGCGTCGCAATTCCGCAGCCGGTGCCTGGGTGACCATAGGAAAGTTCCCCAATGGGTTATCTTCTAATTCCTAATTCTAAGCGACTGGGAAACGGCCACCTCGCCAACACGCCAGGGAGGGTTGCTCATAGTTCATGGTAGCATGGCCTTGCCCTGAGCCGCCCAAAGTTGTCCGAGCACCGGGTTGAGATGTTGGGCCAGGTGGTGGGGATGGACGCCCAATTCCCCGTGCTGTTGGGCCAACCAGACGCCGGTTTGGGCGTGCCACCAGACCGCTGCCTGGATGAGAGGAAGGGCATCCCGGCCTTGTTTGACCCCTTGCGCCAGCAACCCGCCCATTAACCCGGTTAACACATCGCCGCTGCCGCCGCGCGCTAGGCCTGGGGTGCTGACCGGGTTAATGGCAATGGCTCCCTCCGGGGTGGCAATGACGGTGCGGGCGCCTTTGAGCACCACCACCGCCTGGGCCTGGTGGGCTGCCTGCCGGGCCGCCTGGACGCGCTGGCTCAGGTCGTACTGGGGAAATAAACGCTGAAATTCCCCGCTGTGGGGGGTCAGCACGGTCAACCCCGTCCGTTGGCCAGACCAAGGCGCCAGGAGATTCAGGGCATCCGCATCACACACCAAGGGTTGGGGGGCCGCCCAGACCTGAGCGACCACGGCGCCGGCCTCCCGCGTCAACCCTGGACCAATGGCCATGACATCGTAGGGGGTGAGGGCCACGGGCAATGCGGCAATGGCGCCGGCGGGGGTTTCCGGGCAGGGGATGACCACCGCCTCCGGGACATGGGTCGCCAAGAGGGTTTGCAAAGAGGCAGGAACCGCCACGCTGAGCATACCGACGCCGCTGGCTCTGGCGCCCAAAGCGGCCAGGACCGCCGCACCCGGATAGGCTCTGGAACCACATACCAACAGCAAGTGGCCGCACTGGTACTTGTGCGCCACGGGTGAGCGGGGCAGGGGCAACGCCTGGAGCATTCGGCTGGGGGTCAGACGGGTCACCGGCGGCGCTGTGCCCAGCACCGTGGCCATCGCCTGGGGGGGAATGTCTAGGTCAATGCGCTCCACCACGCCCACGTAGGGTTGCGCCGCGTCCTCCAACAGTCCCAATTTCCACAGCCCCAGACAGAAGGTGCGCTGGGCGTGCAGGGCAACAGGCTGGGGTTGGCCCGTATCCGTGTGCAGCCCCGAAGGCAGGTCAATGCTGATGACCGGTTGGCGCCAGCCATTCACCGTGTTGATCCACGCCTGCACCTCCGGGGCCAGTTCCCGCGCGAAACCAAAGCCAAACAGGCCATCAATGAGTACATCGCAGGGGGCTAGGGCCTGCAGCTCCGCGGTGATGGGGATGCCCAAGTAACGGGCGTAGGTTTGGTGGGCAAGGGTCAACTCCTTCATCTGGGCAAAGGGGCAAAACAGGCGGACGGCATAGCCCCGCTGCCACAGTTCCCGCGCCACCACCAGGGTATCGGCGCCGTTATGTCCTGGCCCGACCAGGCAACCCACGGTTTGCCCCTGGGGAATGAGTTGTTGTAGGCGCCGGCTTAGGCGACCGGCCACCTTTTCCATGAGCGCTGCCACTGGCAAGCCCTGGGCAAACAATTCCTGCTCGATGGCCCGCATCTGCTCTGCCGTGACCAGTACCGTTTCCGGGTCCCAAGCCAGACTTGCTGAACCCATCGGGGGGAATCCGCTACAATAAAACCGTTTGTTTTTAAGGTAACACCGATGCGGCGGCGGGGTTTGTTGGCAGGATTGGCGCTTTCGCTGGGGGGTTATCTTGCCTGGGACGCACCGGCCTGGGCATTGGGGGGGACGTTACCGGCGGTGGGGCAACCCGCACCGGACTTTACCCTGCCCAGTCGGAACCACCAGCTCATTTCTCTGGCGGATTACCGGGGGAAGTGGGTGGTGTTGTATTTTTACCCCAAGGATTTTACGGCGGGTTGTACCCTGGAAGCCCGCCGGTTTCAGCAGGATTTGCCCGAGTATCAGGCGCGGGGGGTGCAGATTTTGGGGGTGAGTGCCGATTCGGTGGACTCCCATGCCCGGTTTTGCGATCGCGAGGGGCTAGAGTTTCCCTTGCTGGCAGACCGGGATGGCTCGGTTAGCCGCGCCTACGGTTCCTGGTTGGGGTTTATTTCGCTGCGCCATACGTTCATCATTGACCCGCAGGGGATCATCCGCGCCCGGTTTGTCCAGGTGAATCCCAGTACCCACAGCCGGGAGGTGTTGGCGAAACTGGACGAATTGCAACAACTAGGGTGATGCCGGAAGCCGCCTATTGGTTGGCCTGGGCGCAGATACCTGGGATTGGGGCGGTTTTGTTGCAACGGTTGGCCCACCACTTTGGCAGCTTGGCGTGCGCTTGGGCTGCTTCTGGGGAAGAATTGCAGGCGGTGCCAGGGCTGGGGGGGCAGTTGGTGCAACGCATTCTCACAACCCGCCCGCAGGTGGACCCGTGGCAGGTGTATGAACAATGTCGGGCCAAAAATCCCCATTTTTGGACGCCTGCCGATGCGGATTATCCCCGTCTGTTGCGGGAATTGCCCGACCCGCCGCCGGTTTTGTATTACGCCGGACAGCCCCAGGTAGCCGAATGCACGGGGCAGACGGGTATGATTGCGGTGGTGGGGACGCGGCAGCCTTCCGCCTATGGCCGCCGCTGGACAGAAAAGTTGGTGCAGGCAATCGTCAGCCAGGGCTGGGTGGTGGTTTCGGGTTTGGCGGCGGGGATTGATGCGACGGCGCACCAGGCCTGTTTACGGGCGGGCGGACGCACCTGGGCGGTGTTGGGAACGGGGGTGGACCAGGTGTATCCCAGCCAACATCGGCGCCTCCAGCAGGAGATTGGCCGCCAGGGGGTGTTGCTCAGCGAATATCCGGCGGGCACTGGCCCCAATCGCGTCCATTTCCCGCGCCGCAATCGGATTATTGCCGGGTTGTGTCGGGCGGTGGTGATCACCGAAGCGCCTAAGGATTCGGGCGCGTTGATTACGGCGGCTTTGGCCTGTGAGTACAACCGGGATGTGTATGTCCTGCCTGGTTCGCTGGACAATCCCGCCTCGATGGGGTGCTTGCATCTCATTAACAAGGGCGCGCAGATGCTTTTGGGGGTGGAGCATTTGCTGGAATTGTTGGGGGCAACGCCTGCCCTGATGCCGCCTGTCCCACCCGTCCCCCCGGAATTACAGGGAATTTGGGCGTTGCTCACCCCGGAGCCGCAGAGTTTTGATGCGATTGTGGCCGCCAGTGGACAACCTACGGAACAGGTCGCCAATGCGTTGTTGGAATTGGAATTGAGTGGGCATATTGTCCAGTTGCCGGGGTTGCGTTATCAGCGAAGTTGAGGGTTGGCGGGGAGAGCACACCATTCGGAAATGGCTGGTTTCGTGTTGATATAGCTAAGCAGGCAAAGGTTGGCATATAGAGCAGATGACTGAATCGATGAGGTCATGAAGGTTTTGGGTTGTAGATGTCATGGTTTTTCTAACTCTTTGCTTGATTCTATGCCATTGATGCTCAATCGGGTTTAAATCGGGAGAGTATTTCGGTAGATATATCAATTCGCACCCAGCGGCTGCCACAACCTTCCGAACGAGTTGGCAACGATGAAAACTGGCATTATCTAAAACAATTTTCTTCCCTGCTCCAATGGTGGGCAACAACATCTCTGTTAACCAGGCAATCAATACTTGCAAATTACAACTACCAATCCAAGTAAATGGTGCAACCAATTGCCCTAAATGATAACCACTCATCATGCTGATTCTCTCTCT
>NZ_JBRCEP010000056.1:0-16260 GCF_053491055.1 Gloeomargarita sp. | reverse complement strand
TGATCTTCGATATATTGCCGCAGAACAGAGACAGTTACTCCCCCGCATGAAGCAATAAAATACGATTCATTCCACAAGACATCTTTCCAGTAAATTTTGTCAATATATTGCCTAAACTCACTCCTAATCCTACGACTAGATACAGACTTGATATTATTTACAAATTTGGACAAGTCCATTTGTGGGTAGTACTGAAAAAGTAAATGGATATGATCCGCTTCGCCATTAAATTCAATGAGCTTGCAGTTCCATTTTTGACAAAGGTCATACAAAACTTCGTGCAGGCGTTTCAACATCTCGCCGGTGAACGCTTTACGACGGTATTTTGTTGTCAAAACCAAGTGCGCTTTTAAGTCAGAAACGGCTCTACCACTAGCCACAAAATCGTTCTTCATTGCCACTATCAAAAGTTGATGCTATGATGAGCGTATCATGAATCGGCTACACTTATCGTGAGAACAACTTACCAGTACCGCTTACGCCCCACGGCCAGCCAAATCGCCGTGATGGAAAACTGGCTGGAGTGGTTGCGCAAGCAGTACAACTATCGTTTGGCGGAGCGGTTCAACTGGTGGGAACAAAATCGGTGTCCGGTCAATGCTTGTCCCTTAATCTGCCACTTGCCAGAGTTGAAGGAACAGCCTGATTTCTACTCACAAAAACGGGATTTGGTAAACACCAGAGAACGGTTCCCTGAATACGAAGCGATTCACTCGCACGTGCTCCAAAACTGCATAGAGCGAGTACACAAAGCATTTGACCGCTGGCTAAAAGGAGACAGTAACGGCAAGAGACTAGGTAAACCAAGGTACAAAGGGGTAGGTCGTTATCGTTCTTTTACCTTCCCTCAGATGAAACAGGATTGTATTCAAGGGAAGTTTATTTATTTGCCGAAGATTGGTTGGGTTAAATTCATTCAACATCGTCCTTTGCCAGAGGGCTTCACGATTAAAACCGCTACCATCATTCGCAGGGCTGATGGATGGTATGTGAGCCTGAGTTTGCAGGATTCTACGGTTCCTGAGTTTACCCCTGCCCCTCCGACTTTGGACAACACGATAGGGATAGACATGGGGTTAAATGATTTCTTGGTGACCGATGAGGGTGAAGCGGTTCCAGTTCCGCAATATTACCGCAAAGCACAAAAGAGACTAAAGCGACTGCAAAAGGCTGTATCTCGCAAGAAGAAGGGATCAAACCGTCGTAAGAAAGCGATAAAAAGGTTGGCTAAGGTGCATCAGAAAGTAGTCAACCAGCGTAAAGACTTTCACTATAAAACTGCTCATAAACTTTTGAAAAAAGGAGGCACATAGCGCATGAGGCGTTGAACATCAAAGGTCTGGCCAGAACAAGACTTGCAAAGTCTGTCTACGATGCTGGATGGGGGCAATTCCTGCAAATCTTGGCGGTCAAGGCTGCAAGAGCTGGGCTGCTGACGATTGCAGTGAATCCAAACGGCACAAGTCAAGAGTGTTCGCGTTGTGGTCGAGAAGTGCCTAAAAAACTCAGCGAGAGGTGTCACCATTGTCCTCATTGCGGGTTGAGGCTACCGCGAGACCAGAACTCGGCCCTTGTAATCAAATACAGAGCGGTGGGGCATCCCGTTCTTTTTCGCGTCAGCGGCGCGGAGCGCTAAAGCTCAGGAAACGCCCGTTCGCATTAGCGGCGCGGAGCGCGTTGCACGAGCAGGGGTCACTGTTTGCAGAGCGTGGCGTAAGCCATGAAGCCCGCCCTCTGTCCGTAGGACGGGGGACGGGAGTATGTCACGGAGGGGTTAAGAGGCCATCGCCACCGCCACTTTTTCCTGCAATTCCCCAGATTGGTACATTTCAATCATAATGTCGGAACCACCAATGAATTCCCCGTTGATATACACCTGGGGAATGGTCGGCCAATTGCTGTATTCCTTGATCCCTTGCCGGATTTGTTCATCGCTGAGTACGTCAAAGGTTTCATAGTCTGCCCCAAGGGCATTCAAAATTTGCACCACATTGTTAGAAAAGCCGCACTGGGGCATGAGTTTGGTGCCCTTCATAAAGACCATAATTTTGTTGCCTTTGATGAGGGCTTCGATGCGGGCTTTCGTCTCCGGTGACATCTTTTTTACCCCCTACACGCCGTTTCCCCCGTTATTATAGCAAGGGGGGGGAGGTACAATCAAAAAGGGGGCGGCTGGAGGATTTCATGCGTTATTCTCCCCTGTGGACGTGCTACCAAAATGAAGCAAAATTGACAGAATTTGCAGGTTGGATGCTCCCGGCGCAATTTGGTGGGCTAACGCTTGAACATGAAGCGGTGCGGCACCGCGCGGGATTATTCGATATTTCCCACATGGGGCAAATTGAACTGCAGGGTTCGGCGGTCTGGGAGTACTTGAATGCCCTTGTGCCAACGGACATCCTTCATTTGCCGCCGGGGCAGGCGCGCTATACGGTTTTGCTCAACGCCGCCGGCGGCATTATTGACGATCTGATTGTTTATGCCCACGACCGGGAGCATGCCACGTTGATTGTGAATGCGGCCTGTACGGCGAAAAATGCGGCCTGGTTGCGGCAGCATCTACCCCCGGAGGTGGCCATCGAACCGGTGTCGCAGGCGTTGTTGGCGGTGCAAGGCCCCCAGGCGACGGCCCTGTGGCAAACCCTGACACCCGATACCCTGGCAGGCATTCCCCGCTTTGGGCATGGAACGGTCAGCACGCCTTGGGGCAGGGTTTGGGTGGCGCGCACGGGTTACACGGGCGAAGATGGCTGGGAAATTCGGGCGGCGCCAGCGGTGGGACAAGCGCTGTGGCGGGCGCTGGTGGCGGCGGGGGTTACGCCCTGCGGGTTGGTGGCGCGGGATGTGTTGCGCTTGGAAGCAGGACTGCATTTGTACGGACAGGATATGGACGAAACGGTGACGCCGCTTGAGGCGGGGCTGGGGTGGTTGGTGGATTGGGACAAGGGGGATTTTCTCGGACGGTCGGCCCTACTGGCCCAAAAAGCCCAAGGGGTGGCGCGCAAGTTGGTCGGTCTTGTTGGCACAGGGCGGCGGATTTTCCGGCCCGGTTATCCGGTGCAGGCGCAGGGGCAAACCGTGGGACGCATCACCAGCGGCACGCTCTCGCTGAGTTTGGGGCGACCCATTGCTTTGGCCTATGTGGCGGTGCCTTGGACGCCGCTGGGCACGTCCTTGACCGTGCAGGTACGGGAGCAGGCCTTGCCGGCTACAGTAGTAAAAAGAACCTTCTACACCCGTTCCCAATAAACCAAGGCTATGGCGCTTACTTATCCCCCCGAACTCCATTACACGGCGACCCACGAGTACGTCGCGCTGACCGATGACGGGGCAGTGGTGGGGATCACGGCCTTTGCCGTCGAGGAGTTAGGGGATATTACCTACGTGGAATTGCCGCAGGTTGGGCGCAGGTTCAACCGGGGGGAGCGCCTGGGTACGATTGAGTCGGTCAAGGCGGTGGCGGATGTGTATGCGCCGGTATCAGGTGTGGTCACGGCGGTACATGAAGCCTTGGTGGATGCCCCGGAGCGGATCGCCGGTGACCCCTACGGGGAAGGTTGGTTAGTGAAAATGCAACTGACCCAGCCAGAGGAACTCCAGGAACTGTTGACAGCGGCGGCCTATCAGGCGCAGGTGGGGGGCTAACTGGGTACCCCCCAGGGAACCGGGCTGGTGTAGGATTGACAATCAGACTTGAGCACGTGAATATGACCGACGTTTTAACGGTAGAAGGGATTCAAAAATTATTGCCCCATCGGTATCCGTTTCTGCTGGTGGATCGGATTGTGGAGTATGTGCCGGGGGAGCGAGCGGTGGGCATCAAAAATGTCACCGTGAATGAGCCGTTTTTTCAAGGGCATTTTCCGGGACGACCCCTGATGCCGGGCGTTTTAATCGTGGAAGCAATGGCGCAGGTAGGCGGTGTGGTGGTGATGCAATTGCCGCAAGCCCAAGGCCATTTATCTGTATTTGCCGGGATGGATAAAGTCCGTTTTCGCCGCCAGGTCACGCCTGGGGATCAACTTATCATCGAAGCCACATTGGTACGATTACGTCTGGGACGTTTTGGGCAGGTGCAGGCCAAGGCAATGGTCAATGGCGAGCTGGTTGCGGAAGGAGAATTGCTTTTTTCTTTAGTGGAATAATGCCCGCTTTAATCCTATTTTGGCACCGGCGAGATTTGCGGATTGAAGATAGTGTGGGTCTGCATACGGCCCGCCTATTGACCCCCAAAGTGGTTGGTGTTTTTTGTTTTGATCCCCACATTTTGCAGGGAGATGACATAGCGCCGGTGCGGGTGTATTATCTGCGGGAATGTCTGGCGGATTTACAGCGGGAGTATGAACGGGTAGGGAGTGAATTGCTCATCCTGTGGGCTGATCCGGTCGTGGCGATTCCCCGCTTGGCCCAGGCGCTCAAAGCGGCAGCGGTGTACTGGCATTGGGACGTGGAACCCTACAGTCGGCAACGGGATCAACAGGTGATGGATGCCCTCAACCGCCAAGGAATTGCCCATCGGCAGTTCTGGGATCAATTGCTCCATGCCCCCACCGAAATTCTCACTAAAACCGGGCAACCCTACACCGTTTTTACGCCGTTTTGGAAGAATTGGTCGCAACAGGCCAAAGCATCTCCCTACCCCCCCCTAACCAACTGCACCAAACTCACCGAAACCGAGCGACAAATTGCCCAAGAGGCCGGGGTGATTCCCCTGCCCACGATGCAGGCGTTGGGGTTTGCCTGGTCCGGGCCATGGGACTACGAACCGGGCACCCAAGGGGCAAAAAAATTGCTTGCGGAATTCACCCAGTCGGCCATTTATCACTACCAGGAGCAACGGAATTTCCCCGCGGTTAACGGCACGTCTCGGTTAAGCGCTGCCTTGAAATTTGGGGTGATTGGCATTCGTACTGTTTGGCAAGCGACCCAAGCGTGTTTGCAGGATTTTCCGGGTAATGAATCGGTAGTGACCTGGCAACAGGAATTGGCCTGGCGGGAATTCTATCAACACGGGATGTATCATTTCCCAGAATTGGCAAGCCGTAGCTACAGGACAGAGTTTGAGGCGTTTTCTTGGGAGAATAACGAGCACTATTTCCGGGCTTGGTGTGCAGGGGAAACGGGTTATCCGATGGTGGATGCGGCCATGCGGCAATTGAACCAAACCGGCTGGATGCACAACCGTTGCCGGATGATTGTCGCCAGTTTTTTGACCAAGGATTTACTGATTGATTGGCGGTGGGGAGAACGGTATTTTATGCAGCGTTTGATTGATGGGGATTTGAGTGCCAATAATGGCGGCTGGCAATGGAGTGCTTCTGTGGGGATGGACCCCCGTCCTTTGCGCATTTTTAATCCCAATACCCAAGCGGCAAAATTCGACCCGGAAGCGGAATATATTTATACGTGGGTGCCGGAGTTGCGTTCTGTGGATGTGTCGCAAATTTTGCGTAATGAAATCACGCCCCTAGAGCGGCGAGCATTGGGGTATCCGCCACCGATTGTCAATCATCAAAAACAACAGCAACTATTCAAGCAAAAATATCAGATGGTTTCCCGTTTTTTGACACTTCCACCGTCTAAAGACGGGGGATGCTTGCGCAGTCCACAAACGGACTCGTAAAGGCATTGTCAAGACGCCCCCAGACGGTTCCTTGCCACTAAGTCGCCAGGTTCCGCTTACTTACGCTCGCACCGTCCGGGTTGTTCACCGGGGTAGGTGACTGTTTCGTCACCAATAGCATTGGCAGGTGACTCAGGTCGCTCAAGGACTATGTCCCGCTAACGCGAGCGGCCTTTTCCACCCCGTTGTACGGCGCTACCAGGCTATTTACGGTGTGGTTCCCCCCACATGATAGGATGAGAATTTGACTGCTGGGGTGCCTATGGCGACAATTTCCAAACTGCTGATTGCCAATCGCGGGGAAATTGCCGTGCGCATTTTACGGGCCTGCGGCGAATTGGGGATTAAAACCGTAGCCGTCCATTCCACTGTTGATCGACAATGTTTGCACGTGCAGTTGGCGGATGAGGCGGTGTGTATTGGGGAAGCACCGAGTGCCAAAAGTTATCTGAATATTCCCAATATCATTGCTGCTGCCCTCACGCGCAATGCTACTGCCATTCACCCCGGCTATGGTTTTTTGGCGGAAAATGCCCGGTTTGCCGAGATTTGTGCGGATCACAATTTGATTTTTATTGGGCCGACGCCCCAGGCGATCCGGGCGATGGGGGACAAATCCACAGCCAAGCGCACCATGCAACAGGCGGGTGTGCCGGTGATTCCGGGCAGTGAGGGGTTGTTGACCGACGAGGCCACAGCCCTGAAAATTGCCCAGGAGCTCGGCTTTCCGGTGATCATCAAGGCCACAGCGGGCGGCGGCGGGCGGGGGATGCGGGTGGTGCGCCAGCCGGAGGACTTTGGGCGGGCTTTTGTGGCAGCGCAGGGGGAAGCGGAAGCGGCTTTTGGCAATCCGGGCGTGTATTTGGAAAAGTTGATTGAGCGGCCTCGCCATGTGGAAATGCAAATTTTGGCGGATCAATACGGCCATGTGGTGCATCTTGGCGAACGGGATTGCTCGGTTCAACGCCGTCACCAGAAATTATTAGAGGAAGCCCCCAGCCCCATCATCACTCCAGAATTGCGGGAAAAAATGGGAATGCAGGCGGTGCGGGTGGCGCAAGCGATTGGTTATGTGGGGGTGGGTACGGTGGAATTTTTGGTGGATGAACAGGGGAATTTTTACTTTATGGAAATGAATACTCGTATTCAAGTGGAACATCCGGTTACCGAAGTCGTTACCGGGCTAGATTTAATCAGTTTGCAAATTCGCATTGCCCAGGGAGAACCTTTGCCGTTTACGCAGGAGGATGTACAACTGCGGGGTCATGCAATTGAATGTCGGATTAATGCGGAAGACCCGGATCATCAATTTCGTCCCTGTCCTGGGCGAATCTTAGCCTATTTACCGCCAGGCGGGCCGGGGGTGCGGGTGGATTCTCATGTCTATCCCGATTACGAAATCCCCCCCTATTACGACTCACTCATCGGCAAAATTATTGTCTGGGGAGAAAATCGTCGTCATGCGATTGCCCGGATGAAACGCGCCCTGCAGGAATGTGCAATTACGGGGGTGAAAACCACGATTGAATTTCATCAGCGTTTACTCAACCATCCTGATTTTATCAATGCCCAAATTGATACCCATTTTGTGGATAAATGGATGCAGAATGGCTACAGCAGCTTTTCCCTGAATCGTTAGTTTCTCAATTTATTTAAGGAATTATTGAGGAATTAAAATCCCCTAAGTCTATCGTAGGGTGATTCTTTAGATGCAGTGACGTTTGCGCGATGGTTAGCGGTGCATTAAGCCTATCCGTACTCATTTGGGACATCGTTCGTAATGGTTGCGCAGGTTCGTGTGGCATGCTACCCGAAATATAGTCATTTCAAACAAGTTTGCGACATGCGCCTTTACCTGAAAACCCTGTCCTGGAAGGGGATACAGTGATGACCAGTGCCTCAAAGTGTTGCATTTTCCTGTGAAACGACTATAACCCTAAACCAGCCCAGAACTGCACGCAATGTTGGCAACCTGGATGCAAGCCACCCCCACGGTTTGTCCGCCGCACCCCCTGCCGAGGACTAAACAACTGGTTCCAGTTCGTCCGCTTCTAGGTGCGCCTTAAATTTCGCATCAAATTTGACGACAATGGGCAAGTTGGCGGTGAGGGGGCGACCTTGCCAGGTTTCGATCACTTCCACCACCTCGCCCACCTGACCCACCAGGTCATAGGGTTTGCCCTTGTGCTGCGGATGATGGTACACAATGACGTTGGTTTTGACCCGTACCTTTTGGCCGATGGTGAATTTGGCTTCCTGACTCATGATGGATAGCACGATGGTTGTTTTGATCCTGACACGAAATGGCACTGAATGAACGGGGAAGTCCAGGTAGTGTGGGCGTGGGATTTTGGTCTTCCTCCTTTTTCTCCGGCTCCAGCGGTGTCGGCGATGGGGAGAGGGCAACCAGCTCCAACCGCAAGTGGTATTTCCCTTGCCCACCCTGCAACTGTACCTGGTATTCCCCGGCTTCCTCAAGGTCATAGGTAATACTGGTGCCCTGGGATAAGGTCTGGGCGCGGGGATCGAGGAGGGTGGCGGTGATGCCCCCTGTGGCCCTCACCTGAAGCACCAGTTGCAACGGCTGGGCGGTCGGGTCGGCGCTAAAACGGTAAATGTGGACTTCCGTCGCCTGCAAAACCTGCTCGGTTTCAAAGGAACCGTTGGGGGCCAGGCTGATCTTTTGCGTCAGCCGTTGGGGGCTAGGCTCAAGACGGGGGGAACGGGCAGGGGTGGGCGCTGGTTCTGGGGAGGCGGGGGTGGGTTCCGGGCGGCGCACTTGGATGGGTTGGTTGAGAAACGATTGCGCCAAAAGAGAGACCGCGCCCATCATGCCCAGGAGCAAAACGGTAATGATGCCGTACTTCCAGAGCACGTCATTGCCGCCCCCGCCGGGTGCCAGACTTTGGGTCAAAGGGGTGCGCCGAGCTTGGGTCGGCGGTCTGGCAACCGTCACCCGCGAAGGCGAAGATTCCCCACTGGGCGTCGCGGTAGTTCCCAGCAAACCCAAACTCCGCATCGCCGCCAGCGCCTCGCCCGCATGGGCATAACGGCGACTGTACTGGTAGCGCACCATGCGATCCAAAAGGGTGGCTAGGGCATGGCTGACCGTGACGCCCTGCCGCCAGACAATTTCCCCCGTCTGCGGGTCGCTTTCCAACTGGTCAGGGTCCTTGCCGGTTAGGGCACAAATGGCGACAATGCCCAGGCTATAAATGTCGCTGGCAAATTGGGGTTTGCCCTGGGCCTGTTCGGCGGGCGCATAGCCTACGGTGCCAATAGCCACGGTGGCGCCCGTGCGTTGTTGGGCTGCCGCTTTGGGGTCTTGAATTTGTTTGACCGCCCCAAAATCAATCAACACCAATTTGCCATCGCTTTTGCGGCGAATCAGATTGTCCGGTTTAATATCCCGGTGGATCACCCCGTTGCGATGCACAAATTCCAGGGTGCCCAACACATCCGCCAACATTTTGACCACTTTTTCCTGGGGCCAGGGCGCCCCCCGTTGGATTTCCTGGCTCAGGGGATGCCCTTCGATAAACTCCTGCACCAAATAAAATTCCCCATTTTCCTCAAAATAAGCCAACAGCGCGGGAATTTGGTCGTGTTTGCCCAATTTTTCTAAAATTTCAGCCTCGCTGTTAAACAGCCGCCGGGCGGTGGTGACCACAAACTCATCGCGATTGTCCGGTTTGAGGTGCTTGACCACACAGGCGGGCTGGCCGGGGCGCTGCGTATCCTGGGCCAGGTAGGTGGTGCCAAAACCCCCTGACCCCAGGATTTTGACCACCTGATAACGTCCGGCCAGTTTTTCTCCTGGTTGCATGGTGTGCCCCTATTGGTGGGTGCCGAGTATTTACCGTTTATTATGTCGTATATAGTTCCCCGTTTCTTGCCCGCTATGCTCATCTTTGCGCTAATTTTTCTGGCCAAGCACCTATGATCACAGGGCACACGCGGCTGCTGGCGGTGCTGGGCCAGCCGGTGCGCCACTCCCTCTCGCCGGTAATGCACAACGCGGCTTTGGCGGCAGTGGGTCTGGATGCCTGTTATGTGGCTTTGCCGGTGAGCGACTTGGCGTCGGTGTTGCCGGCCCTGTGGCAAATGGAATTTCTCGGTGTGAATCTCACCATTCCCCACAAACAGACGGTCATGCCCTACCTGCAGCACCTGACCCCCGAAGCAGTTGCCATCGGTGCTGTTAATACATTGTACCGCGGCGAGACCGGTTGGTGCGGCACGAATACGGATGGGTTGGGGTTTATCGCGCCGTTGCAAGGGTGGCGGGGGACTAGGGCGGTGGTGTTGGGTTATGGAGGGACGGCGCGGGCGGTGGTGTGGGGCCTCAGGCGGTTGGGTTGCCGGGAAATCCATGTGGTGACGCGGCGCGCTGCCCAAGGGACGCCCCCTACCGATGGGGTACAGATGCACCCCTGGTCGGCGGTGGAACGCTGTTTGGCGCAGGCGGATATGGTGGTGAATACGACGCCGGTGGGAATGGCCCCGGACGTCACCGCTAGCCCCTTGACTGCAGCGCAACTGACAACCCTGCCGCCGGGCGCCTGGGTGTACGATGTGATTTACACGCCGCGCCCTACCCGCTTGTTGCAGATGGCAGCGGCTTTGGGGTATCCCACCCAGGATGGTCTGGCGATGTTGGTCGGGCAGGGGGCTGCCGCTTGGCCGTACTGGTTTGGGCGCTCAGCTCCGGTGGAGGTGATGACCGCTGCCTTGACAGAGTATCTATCGCCCCAGAAGTAAACCTTGACATACTCCCCCACCTTCAGGCGTGAGCCGCGTCGGAGGCAATGGCTACGCTTCGCCATAGGGCAGGGCTTTAGACCCAGTTTTTGGGTAACAGAGTTCCAAGGGCGTATAGTGGATAACTCCTGATGTTGTGCTCTGTAATTTGAAATTGCAGCGATTCAGGTTGCACCCTCTGCAACTACCGCCCAGGAATTTCCTGAGTTTTAGGACCAAAACAATGAACGCCCCATCCCCTCAGGGACAGCATTCATAGGGCGTTCAAAACAATACTCTAGCGGCACATCGTAGGGTGACGACCTATGGTACCTTCCCGAAACGACCCGATGATGGTTTGGGTATAGACGCAGTAAAAAGGACCTTGGTTTTGCCCGCGCGGGACAAACACGAGTTGTATGCCGCTATTTCCTCCGCTATCTTTCCCAATTCGATTCCCAAGCGAGCCGAAGCGAAAACTATAGCCATCGGTGGGGTTACCGAGGGAAGTGGAAGTACCAGGGGTACCGGTTTTGATGGCAATCGTATTTGCACCAGACTCCAGCAGGGGTTGCCAACTGGTGTGATTACGGCAGTTTTCTCTATCGCTACTCGGCTCTACGGAAACCCAAACCATCCCATCCCTATCGCGGAAACAGACTTCCCAGGGGCGACCCGTGCGAATGGCTTGGTTTTGTGCCTCCCGAATCTTATCCAAAGCGTTGGCACGGGCGTCATAGAGCCGCTGCCGCGTAAGCAGAGCCAACCAACTGGGGGCAGCAATCGCCGCCAAAATCCCAAAAATTGCCACGATGACAAGCAATTCCACCAGGGTAAAGCCTTGGTCGGCACGATTCGAGCGCATGGTTTTGAGCATAGGATCACCTCCGAGATTAACTGGGTCGCCGGTTGTAGGAACCCCGCGTGCGGACTTGGGTTTCCACCGCCGGACGGTAAATGTTGGTGCCACTGCCTTCAATTTCCCGCAAGCCTGCCCGCTCGGCCGCATTCCCCCGCAGATACACAAACACGTCCTGGACAAACCCGGTTTCCGCCGCCCCGCTCCGCTCCCGCACACAGGCATAGAAGGAACGAAAGCCCGTGTCTGAACCAGCACCAGTCGTGGAAACATACCCCGCCGGACAATTCACATTCACCCGCGGCGGTTGCCAGTCCACATTTTCTACGAGGGGATTTGTATCGGAATTAGGGCCATTCCAGGACAACAAGCCCGCTGGCCAGGTGGGCTTTTCCAGGGGGTCACGGTTCTCCAAGCGGTTTCTAAACGCACTCGCATTAGTCCCCCACACATACTGCCGGAAATAGCCCCGTATAATCCGCGCTGGTCCCCGGGGTTCCGTATTGTTATTATTATTATTACCAACAGTGACGCACTCCGGGCCTGGCCGTCCTTTGTTGGGACACAACACATAGATCACCAGCGTGTACTGGGTACGGGTGTAGTTCATAACGGTAGTGCAATCCCGGTTGTTGCGACAAGCATCGCTGTTGGCGTAATTGTCAATCTGTGTTTGCTCGGGTCCGCTTGTCGGTGGTACGTTATTCAAAAAATTCAAATCCGGCACCGGCTCCCGTTTCCAAAACGCCAACACCGTATTGACGGGCAGAGTTAACCCTGGACAGGTAGTGCCGCCGCCTGTGCCATTGGCCCCCAAACAGTTACGGTCATAGACCAACACCGCCTCCCGCAATTCGTTGGTGATGTAGTCCAACGCCTGCGCCATTTCCCGCTCCGTTTCCCCGCGGGCAGTCTGGGTGCGCTCCACCCGCATCATCTCCACGACCAGGTACATCATACCGGTCAGCAAAAAGGCCCCAATCGCTGCCCCAATCACCAGTTCCGCAACCGTAAAGCCCGCACGGGCCAAGCGGCGCGCCTTCCATAGCAACAACAGCAACCGTCGGTTCATACCCATTGCTCCATTAAGTTACTGAGGCTGATTGTCCCCTCCACCGCCATTGGGCGGATTGTTCCCACCACAGGATGTACTTCTTGCCCCTACGGTGCGGCGCAAGGATTCTAAAGAAAGGGTCGAGTCAGGAAAGAATACCGCACTGTACTGGACGGCCAAGGGATTGCTGGCGGTTTCCGGTGCCCCTAAACGGGCCTGGGACGGATAGATACCCAACGGCCCCTGATAGGTTCCCTGCACCACCGCCCGCGGATACACCCGCACCCCCAGGACAAAAGAAATCGGTACCCCATTTGCAGGGTTCGTTTGTTGGCAAATCCGAAAGGCTTGCAACCCAAAGTCCGCCTGCCCATCCCGGTCAATGTCCACCCGACAGGGCGGCCCCACCGGATTGGTCGGATTCGTCAGGTCGCAAAATCGGGCCGTCCGCAGTAGGTTGGCTGCTGGAGGTTGCACCTCTTCTACCGAAGTGCCCCCTTCCAAGGGCGCCAACCGGTCGATATCCGCAATAAACGCTGAGGGAGATTGTCCCGCGAACCCCCGTTCCATGCGCAGGCGCACCAAATCCAGATGCCCTTGCGCCAACCGCGTTGCCTGCTCCACCCGTTGGTTTTGGGCGCGCGCCGCCACCGACAGGGTGACGATAGGGGGAATCATCGCCGCCGTCACCCCCACGATGGCAATCGCCACCAGCGCCTCTACCAAGGTAAACCCGCCATCACCGCGCAACCGCACCATAGCCCACCTCCCTTAGGGACGACACGTTACACCGGGGACAATAAACCGTTTGAGCTGACAGGTGTAGGGGTCATCCGCCGTCAACTCCAAGAAGTACTCATTTCGAGAACCCTCCATTTGGACAAACCGCCGCGCCACAGGCCCTGCCGGAGCATATTGCAACGCCGGGTCATACCCCCAGTAACGCTGTGGTGGGCCATAGTAGGGAATGAGTTCCGTTCGGTCAGGTGGCGGAAATTGACCCCGCTCAAACGAGTCGAAATCGAAGGGCGCCGTAGCGTAGTTGCTGAAGTTTAACTGGATCAACGAACCCAGAATGGTCAAATTATTCCCGGTTTCAAGGAAGCGGGGGAAATTGTGCAGCCCGCCGTAGGACTGATTCCGCCGGGATGGCACCAAACCACTCACAATCACCGCATTCACCTGGTAGTCCGTACCACGTCCCGGAACCGCCGCCCGACTACCAATGCCTTGATAGTTCCCAAGCGGCACAATCGCCTGCAACCCATTCGTCTGGGTGCGATGCGTCCCATCACTCCCAATAATGATGGGCGAAGCCTCGTCGTAGGGATTTTCCCGTGCCCAGCGGTTCCTTGGCAGCGCATCAGGTCGGTTAAACCCTGCGACACCTGGGTTGTCAATCGCCGGTGTATTCCGAGCAGAAGGACCTCCATCAGGAGAGCCATGACAATCCCCATTCGCGTCCTTGCCAGGAATGTTAAGACCGGCAGTCGTATTACGGACATTGCGAATGCCATTTTCTTGATACCCATCACAGAAATTGTGGGTAATCAGGGTAATTGCATCCGCGATGATTTCTACCGGTCGCCAGGTGTCCGTCTGGGGATTCGCAAAGGCTGAGTCACGGGTATCGCGCCCATAGAAATCGTCAAAGGTGTAGGGGAACCGTAACAACCTGGTAAATTCCTGCACTACCTCATTCCCACCTGGTTTCATGTGCAGGTTGAAACCGCTGACCCCCCGCGCCAACTGGGTCATGATATAGACCGGGTTGTCGCTGACAAAGGTCATCCCAAAGATATTCTGTGCTGGGGGTAATGGCTGTCCTTGGGATTGTAGCCGGCTAACATCGTTGCCATTCATCAAGCGGAACCCATGCACCCGGCGATCCGGATCAGAGTAGTAATCCACAGGTTTCCCGCTGATTTTCTTCTGCGTTCTAGGTGGATCCGAGGGATTGCGGGGGTCAGGGTTCATTTGAAGGTTTACCGGCGGCCCATCGGCATAGTTCGCTTCCCAGGCTGCTTCATAGGTATTCCAATCCGAATTCGCCGGACGCAACAGGGCATCTTCCCTTCTGGCATCCTCCCGGAAGGCATAGATAATCCCACCCGCAATCGCCGGAGTCGTCGCCGTCGCCACCTGCCCCACCGCCAACCAGGCATCATCTCCAAAGGGCGACAAATTCACTTGCCGCAACAGGTCAATGTCAAAATCCATCACCCGCGCCATCTGCAACTGTCGCCCATCATAAAGGGCCTTTTCCGCTAAACCCGTGCGGTAGGCCGATAGATTCGTATGGGCATTATTCGGCTGGAAAACGCTGATAAGCAAATCCGTCTCCCGCTGGTACAGCTCTGTCGCGCCCACTGGCCGGTTGTTGAACAGATTAACGACCGGCAACTTCCATTGCCCAGCATCCGGTCTCCGAGGTTCCAACCGCAAGGCATTCAAATCCGTCAAGGAAACCGGCTCATAGGTCGCTGCGTTGTTGGCCGTTTCAGCAATGTAGCTGCTAAGAACATACGGCTCAGAAAAGGTTTCCCGATTGTTCTGCGCGCTGCCACTGGGCTGGTTGTAGGGGCTGGGGTCAGGGCTATTACGCCGGTTGATCCCGGAAGTGCCGTCATGACCGTGCGAATCAGAACCCTCAACCCGCCCATCGGAATTCAAATCCCCTGGGAACAGATAGTACAAGGACGGGTACTTGGGCTGAGTCGGACACAACCGAGCCAGCGCCACCATCTCCCGCTCCAGTATCTGATCCTGAGGATTGTTGGGATTGAGCGCAGTCCCCCCCCTCTCAGGATCAAACTTCTGGTAACCGAAATATCTAATGTCCGCCAGACTCAGATCACAGGGCAAATCAATCGTGACCCCCCTCCTGTAAGGTCCAGTGGCTGATTCAGTCAAGAAGGTGTAGGCCAAGCGTTGGTTGTTGGCCGGATCAGTCCCGTTACCTTGATCATTGGTCGGCACAGTCTCCACACCAATCCACTGCCCCGGTACGTACTCCCGGAACCCGTAGGTCCGATCCCGCACAATCTGCAACCGGGTATTCACCATCCGCGCCAGATACACCAACCGGTTCCACTGTTGATACTCGGAATTGGGTGCTAGGTTGAACGGTCGAGAATCCCGAATCCTCGCCAAAGCCGCAATGTAGTACTCGGCGGGGATGTTGTAACAGTTGGGGTTGATGGTGTTGATATTCGTACAAGGCCCATTACTGTTGTTCAAGGGCACAAAACTCAAATCAGGAAAACCAGGTATATTAAACCCGATTTCCCCTAACGTCGCCGGATTCCCGTCCTGCAACTGCCGCAACACATTTCCCAGCCGTTGCAAGTCAATTTCAATATTGTTTGTGCCTCGATCCGTGTTGGGAGGTGGAAGAACCCCAGTAGGATCGTTAGGATTATGCGGTTTTTCGCCTCTCTGACTCAGATAAAAATCCTTCCCTGCTCCAGGGTACCCCCAGTCCAAATACCAATACACATTGGTCGCCAACAGGCTCATCGTACAGCCTGCCGTGTGCAGGTTGGCTTGATCCGCAGGCGACAGTTCAGCGTAGCTTGTACCTTCCAAAGTCGCGATGGTGCGCCGCAGGTTGGAGAAATCCCCCCACATCGTCAGCACCGGGTCAGGATAGACCTGACGACTCCCCGGCGGTGCCTGCAACGGGGGAAACGCCCCATTCGGGTCACCGGCAAACTGTGCCAAATTCGTCAGCACCTTCATCAAGGCCGTCCCTGATTCAAAATCCGCCACCTCAAACGGGGGGTTATCCGGGTTGGTGCCATTCCCGTACTCCATATTCGCCGTGCCCCGCCCCGTGAAAAAGTCCGCAGGGGGGAACAGGGCTTGAGAACCAGGCGGTCGGACAAAGTTGGCATTACTGCTCGGGTAGCGGGTCACTTGATTAATGTTAGTCGGCGAAGCCGGACTCACCGGGTCCCCAAACGTAATGCTGTTGAGATAGCT
>NZ_JBRCEP010000055.1:0-26330 GCF_053491055.1 Gloeomargarita sp. | reverse complement strand
GACGTCGGCGATGCGTTGGCGCACAGCCTTGCTCTGAAGCCCGTCATCGATGACCTCACGCACCTTATTCCAGTCGAGCCCAAAAAACCACTCAGCGAAATCTGCCAGAGCTCGCCGCAACCAGCCGAGGTGGGACTGCTTGTACTGCTCAAGACTGTCCTGAAGAAAGCGCACGATATGCGGTGTTTGCTCGCGCAGAAGGCCCACGACGCTGTGTGCGAGCCTGTCGCGGTTGGCCTTGTGGTTCAGCCAGGGATCTACCACGTTCTCCAGAAACGCTGTAACATTCTCGTTCGTAAGGCCTTCAGAGAAGCCCTCCCGCAGGAGGGACATGATTTCAGGATAGAAGCGGTTGATGATCGCTGGCAGGTTCTGCCGAAGGATCGGACCAAGACGCAATCGCAGGGTGCTCCGAAATGTCTTGTCGTCAAGCGCCTCCCCGACGAGGCGGGTAAGCTCGTCGGCTATGATCTCCGGGGTCAGCAGGCGTTCGGCGACCCCCGACTGCTCCAGCAGCGAACCCAACAGGATGAAATAGGGAATCGCCAGCAGGGTGTAGTTGGACATAATGCCGAAAATCCGGTACGGCAAGGCGGTGAGAAACAAGGGGTCAAACACTCCCAAGGCCACCCCCACCAGGGCAAACAGCATGGCTACCCCCCCCAGGGCAAACGCCACCGGGTACCCCGTTGCCAGGAAAATCAACGCCCCCAGAAACATCAGAGGCCCCAACCAGGCTCCCGCATCCATCGCACTGCCGCCACCTGCCACCTCTGATTATCCGTCGCCGGGGGACGCTTAGCCAATGAGGGAAATGACCATGCCCAACAACAGCAAAAACCCGGTGACCACCTGCTCGCGAAACATCCGGCCATAGACCGCCAGGGGTTGCCTGTGCCGCAACTGCCACACCTGTTTTGCCCAGACCGCCGCCGTCACCGCCAGCATGAGGTAATAAAAACCACCCAAGCCCATCGCCAGGCCCACACCCGTTAACAAAAGCAACGTTACAGCCAATAAAATGCCCACCGCCAAGGGGGTGTGCCGACCAAAAAACCGGGCGCTGGAATGAATCCCCAAACGCGCGTCATCCTCCCGGTCCGGCAGCGCATAAATCGTATCGAACCCCAGCGTCCAGCACCACACTGCCCCCCACAACCACCAGGTCACCCCCGTCACCGTACCCGTCACCGCCGCCCAAGGGATAAGCACTGCAAACCCCCACGCCGTCGCCAAGACCGCCTGAGGCACCGGACACCAACGTTTCGCTGAAGGATAAAGCACGATCACCGGCACCGCCAGCACCGCCAGGGCAAACCCCAGAGGATTCAGATACCGTGCCAACCCGTAGGCACAGGCAAAGGCCACCAGCGCCACCATCCCCGCCAGCCAGAGGGGAATGTGTCCCTGGGCCAAAGGTCGTTGGGCCGTCCGTTGTACCTGGGCATCCAAACGGTGATCCCACAGGTCATTGACCACACACCCGGCGGCACTCGTCGCCACCGCCCCCAACACCACCACCACCAGCAAATCCCAGGGCGGACGCCCCCCACTGGCCAGCACCAGCGACCACAGGGCAGGCACCAACAAAATCAGGCGTCCCGTCGGCTTATCCCAGCGCAACAGGCGGATGACATGAAACAGACCAGGGGCCAACATACGCCGGAGCTTATGGGATAATGGAAAAGCCGGCGGCGTTCTTAATCATCTTTTTATTATGGGTTCCCCCAGCCAGTTCTGCCAGGGATAGGCGACAGGATGCGCCAGTGAGACTCCTATTTTTTTTGCTCCAAACCTCCGGGTGGCAGGTGGCGTTGGCAATCATCACCGGGTTTCTCAGTGGCGGCAGCAGTGCCGGTTTGTTGGCTTTGATTAGCCGTGCGCTTGTCGAAGGAGCCACCCCGCCGGTTATTCTTGCTTTTATCGGTTTAGCCACCATTGCCCTTGCCACCAGCATTATTTCCCAGGTGATGTTGATTCGTCTGTCCCAGCGGGCGGTTTTTGACCTGCGCATTCATTTGAGCCGCCAAATTCTCCGCGCCGAACTTGCCCATTTGGAGCAACTGGGTACGCCTCGTCTTTTGGCCACTCTCACGGAAGATGTGCAAGCCGTTGCGCAGGCGGTTTTTGCCATGCCGTTTTTGTGTATTGACGCTGCCATTGTCCTAGGTAGTCTGATTTACATCAGTTGGCTATCTTGGCAAGTTTTATTCATGGTGGTGGGATTAACCGCCGTTGCCATTGGCAGTTGTCAATTTTTCACCCATTTGGGCAGCCAATCCCTCGCCCGCGCCCGCGAAAAACAAGATCATCTGTTCCAGGATTTCCAAGGGCTAATCCAAGGGGTCAAAGAACTTAAATTGCACGAACAAAAGCAACGGGTATTTTTACAAGAATATCTCATGGTTCATGCCCAGGAGTTTCGCCGCCATAGTGTCATCGGATTAACTTATTTTGCCAACACATCCAGTTTTGGGAAACTCATTTTCTTTTTCGCCATCGGTTTTGTTTTATTTAGCTTGCCCAAATTAATCACCCTTAATCCCCAAACCCTCTCCGGCTATGTCTTGGTTTTCACCTATTTAATGCTGCCAATGGATCATTTGGTGAACAACCTACCCACCCTCAGCCGTGCCGGTGTTGCCTTAGAAAAAATCACCTCCTTGGGGCTATCCCTTGCCGGTTCTAGTGAACTGGAAACCTTGGCAGAACCTATTCGCACCCAATGGCACAAGCTGGAACTGCGGGAAGTGGTGCATCAGTATCCCTCCACCCAAGACGACCATCCCTTTCGTTTTGGCCCTGTGAGTTTAACCATTGTCCCCGGCGAAATTGTCATGATCGTTGGCGGCAATGGCAGCGGGAAATCTACCTTGGCAAAATTAATTACGGGGCTATATACCCCCCAATCGGGAGCCATTTATTTGGATGACACCCTGATTGATGCCCAAAATCGCCATTGGTATCGCCAACATTTCGCCGTTGTTTTTTCTGATTTTTATCTGTTCGAGAGTTTATTGGGTTTAGGAGCGGATCGGGAATTAGTTTCTCAATACCTCAAACAACTCCAGTTAGAGCACAAAGTGACGATCAAAAATGGACAGTTTTCCACCACGGCTCTGTCTCAGGGACAACGCAAACGCCTGGCTTTGCTGATTGCCTATTTAGAAGACCGTCCCATCTATGTTTTTGACGAATGGGCTGCCGACCAAGACCCCCGGTTCAAAGAATTTTTTTACACCGAATTTCTCCCCAAATTACGAGCGCAAGGGAAAACGATTTTAGTGATTAGCCACGATGACCACTATTTTCACATTGCTGACCATCTCATCAAACTGGATTATGGCCGCATTGAATACGATAAGCGTGACACTTCCACCGTCTAAAGTCGGGGGATGCTTACGCAGTCCACCAACGGACTTGTCAAGACGCCCCTCGACCGTTCCTTGAGGCAAAACCTACGGCCCGCTCAAGCGACCGCCTGGGAATGGTACGCCTGGAGTCGCTTACGGGCTTTTCCGCCCGGCAGTACGGGGCTACCAAGCTATCCGGTCTCGGTGCCCCCCTATCAGCCGCCGGTTTTGCGGTTACTGCACCACTTGCCAGAGCTTGATGGTATTGTCCCGGCTACCACTGGCGAGCCATTGCATGTCAGGGCTAAACGCCAGCGACGTAATCCCTTTTTCATGCCCTGGCAAGGTCATGAGCAAGGCATAGGACTGGCCATCCCACACGCGAATGCTCCCTTCCCAGCCCCCTGTGACCAGGTAACGGCCATCAGGACTATAGGCCACCGCCCGTACCCCCTCCTTGTGCCCCGTGAGCGTGGTAATCGGGTCGCCGTTGTGGAGATGCCACACATGGGCATTGGTGTCCTCGCTCCCTGCCACAATGACCCGACCATTGGGACTGACCACCACGGCATTAAAACCACTGCCGCTAAAACTGGTCGGGCCAAGAATGTTCCGCAAGGGGTCGCCCCCATCTGTCAGCCAAACCTTGATCGAATTATCCCAACTGCTGCTGACCAACAACCGCCCATCCGAGGTAAAGGTCACACCGCGGACATAACTGGCATGACCCGTCAAGGTCGTTAGCAAAGCCCCATTGTCCACCTGCCAGAGTTTAATCGTCTTGTCCTCACTGGCGCTGGCCAACACCAACCCATCGGGACGCATCGCCAACGCATCAACCGCACCCCCGTGTCTATTGAACAAATTGCCCAGGGTACGCACCGGTTTGTCGCCCGGAAGTTGCCAAATTTTGATCACCCGTTCTTCCCCCGCCGCCGCCAAAAACCGCCCATCGGGACTCAGCGCCAGGGCGTGCAACCCCCGGGGATTGTTGCTCCCCCAACTCAACTGCCGGGGATAACTCAGGGAACTCAGCCCCCAACACAGCACCACCCCGTCGCGGCCACAGCTAAAAAGATAACGGCTATCGGGACTAAAACACACCGCTTTCACCCAATGGCTATGACCCCCCGCCAAGGTATGGACACAAGGCCAAATGGGGTCTTTTTGGACCGTAGTCACCTGGGGCGGGGGTGTGCGCGTCCCCAGGCGCGAAGGGGAAGTTTGCGGCAGACGCCCTGTAGTGGGGTTGAGCCGACTGGTAGTAGGCGGCGTCGTCCCCCCCGTAGTTCGCAGCGGCGGCGTGGGGGGATTCGTGCCACCCGTTGGGCTACCCAAAGCACCCAGCCGCCCCAACCCCGGCAGAGGATTCACAGGGCCAACCAAACCCGCCCCCGGTATCCCCAACCCCCCCAAGGCACGCACCGCTCGGGCGGGTTGCTCCAGGGCTTGCAAGGCCTCCAACGCCTGCGCCGCCGAGGCAAACCGTTGCCCCGGTAACCGTTGCAACAATTTATCCAAAAACTGCATCAAGTCTTCGCTCAGGGGTTGTTTGAGGGCTTGGCGCCAAAGCCAAACATTCTCCCGGATGTTAAATAATTTGCTGGGGGAAATGCCGGTCAGCAAATAAATGCAGGTGGCCCCCAAACTGTACAAATCGCTGGCAAATACCGCCTTGCCCATCATCTGCTCCGGGGCGGCAAAGCCACTGCTGCCGATGGCCGTACCCGTTTTGAATAGCCCCGATTCCCGCACAAATTTCACCGCCCCAAAGTCCACCAGGAATAATTTCTGGTCGGATTTTTGCCGAATGATATTTTTGGGTTTTACGTCCCGGTGAATGACATTTTGCTGGTGGATGTAATCTAAAACGGGCAGTAAATCGGCCAGCAATTGTCGGATTTTGGTTTCGTCAAACGGGCCTTGGCGCAACAGTTCTTCGGCCAAATCCTGACCGTCAATGAATTTTTGCACTAGATAGGAGCGGCCATCCAAGATGAAGTAGGCCAGCAAATCGGGAATCTGGGGATGGTTGCCCAGCCGTTCCAGTTGCACCGCCTCCTGCTCAAACAGGGTCATGGCCTTCTGCATGGCCTCAGGAGACTGGATCACCTGGGGCTGAAACATTTTGATCACACAGGCGGGACGAGAGGGAATGCTTTCATCCACCGCCTGAAAGGTGCGGCCAAAATTCCCCTGGCCGATGGGTTTAATGGCCCGATAGCGCCCCTTGAGTACAAGTGGACTGCCACAGGCACGACAGGTCACTTCCGTAGCCGCATTTTCGGGGGCGGGACAGTCGGGGTTGAGACAATAGCTCATGGGAAATGGTGGGGTAGCGCGCCCGGTCACCTTTATCATAACCTGTCTTTCGCAGTGGACCCGATCACTGACTGACCCCAAAATCCCTTGGGTGGGCATGTTCCAGATTTTTCTGCGCCGTTGCCGGAGCTGTATTATCATATAAGAACGATTTAAGTAACGTGCGGGGATAAGGGCGGTGTTTGAACTGCAAGGCTACGATTATTTGCTAGTGTTTTTGTTGGTCTGTAGTCTGGTGCCGATTGCCGCCTTGAGTCTGTCGGCGCGCTTGCGTCCCAAGGGCACGGGTCCCGAACGGCGCACCAGCTATGAATCGGGGATGGAACCGCGCGGGGAAGCCTGGGTGCAGTTCAACATCCGTTACTACATGTTTGCCCTGGTGTTTGTGGTGTTTGATGTGGAAACCGTGTTTTTGTATCCCTGGGCGGTGGCGTTTCACCAGTTGGGCTTGCTGGCGTTTGTGGAAGCTTTAATTTTTATTGCTATCCTGGTAATTGCCCTGGTTTATGCGTGGCGCAAAGGAGCTTTGGAATGGTCATGACTCCCACCTTTGGTGAAGCCAAAATTGCGAATCCGATTGAGCGTCCCCAGGTGACCCAAGACCTGGCGAACAACGTAATTTTGACCACTTTGAATGACCTGTACGATTGGGCGCGATTGTCGAGTTTGTGGCCGTTGTTGTACGGAACCAGTTGCTGTTTTATTGAGTTTGCGGCCTTGATTGGTTCCCGGTTTGATTTTGACCGGTTTGGCCTGATCCCCCGTTCGAGTCCGCGGCAGGCGGATTTGATCATCACTGCCGGGACGATCACGATGAAGATGGCGCCGGCGTTGGTGCGTTTGTATGAACAAATGCCCGACCCCAAGTATGTGATTGCGATGGGGGCTTGTACGATTACCGGCGGGATGTTCAGCACGGACTCCTACACGGTGGTACGGGGGGTGGATAAGCTGATTCCGGTGGATGTGTATCTGCCGGGCTGTCCACCCAAACCGGAGGCCATCATTGATGCGATTATCAAATTGCGCAAGAAAATTGCCCAAGAGGATGCGCGGGAACGCCGTCTCTACGAGCAAACGCACCGCTATTTCACCGTGAAACATGAGTTAAAGGTGGTGCCGCCAATTTTGACGGGGGAATATCTGCAAAGTCCGACCCGGCAAGCGCCGCCCAAGGAATTGGCGCAGGCGATGGGGGTACCGGTTGGTGCTTTGGCGCCCCAAACCGAGGAGGTCAGCCGTGGCTGAAGCGACCGGGCAAGCGTTAGCGCCGGTGGAGCCGGGTCCGGTTTCCCAGTGGTTAACCAGCCAGGGGTTTGCCCACCGGTTTTTGGGGCGGGACCACCAGGGGGTGGAGATTCTCCAGGTGGAACGGGAGGTGCTTTTGCCGATTGCGACGGCTTTGTACGGCTATGGGTTCAATTACCTCCGCTGTCAGGGCGGCTACGATGTCGGGCCGGGGCAGGAATTGGTGAGCTTTTATTACCTGGTCAAGCTGGCGGACAATGCCGACCGCCCGGAGGAGGTGTGTGTCAAGGTCTTTTTGCCGCGCCACGACCCGAAAGTGCCGTCGGTGTACTGGATTTGGCGCACGGCGGACTGGCAGGAGCGGGAAACCTACGACTTGTACGGCATTGAGTACGTGGGCCATCCCCATCTCAAACGGATTCTCATGCCGGAGGACTGGGTGGGTTGGCCGATGCGCAAGGACTACATCACGCCGGACTTTTACGAGTTGCAGGATGCCTATTAGTCGGGGAGGGGGGGCAGCGGCGGGGTAGCTCCTGGTGATGTTATCGCTGGTGAACGTGACCTATCACCCACCGGCGGTGTCCCGCCCCATTCTCCAGCAGGTCAATTTGGTGTTGCCGCCCCAGTCCTTGACGTTGGTCATCGGGGTCAGCGGCGCAGGAAAAACCACGTTGCTGGAATTGATTGCGGGTTTGGCGACACCGACCCAAGGGCAGATTCTTTGGCAAGAACAACCCTTGCAGCCTGCTGATTTGCAAGAATTGGCGGGGTTGGTCTTTCAATTTCCCGAACGGCATTTTTGCGGCTTCACCCTGTGGGAGGAATTGCGACTCGGCCATCCCGAACTCACCCTGGAACAGGTGCAACAGGTGCTTGGCACGGTGCATTTGGGGATGCTGCCGCTGCATCAGTCCCCCCATGAACTCAGCGGTGGCCAGCAGCGGCGGTTGGCTTTGGCGGTGCAGTTGATCCGTCAACCCTATTTGCTGTTGTTGGATGAACCGCTGGCGGGTTTGGATTGGTCCATGCGCCAACAGGTGACGCAGTTGTTGCAGGAATTGAAAAATACCTGGTCCTTGCTGGTTGTCAGCCATGACACGCGGGAATTGTCTGGCATCGCGGATCAGGTATGGCAGTTGGCGGGGGGGCGGCTACAGGCCATCAGCGGCGCAGGAAATTAATATTAATACCTTAATATTTTTTACGGCATCCCTTCCACGGGCATTTCCCCACAAACGCTATTTTGGAATTGGAAAAGCTGTGGCTGCTGCGAGATAGGAAATTTGGATGGATAACCAATGGCATCTCCGGCGTCGTTAGAGTTTCCCATATTTATCGTTTTGATCACCCTGTCTGGATGTGGCAATGCCCTTTGTTTGTGATGCTGAAAATCGCGGGGTTGTGGGATGCAATTGACATTGCTTGAGTTTCAATGATTGTTTCGGCTTGGGCAATAGGCTGGTTTTATCTTTTAGCGGGCTGTAATGAGAAATAATTAGCAAAAACGATAAGGCAACTACTTGTTGTTATGGCCAATTGACACGGTTATCAGCTCCCCAAATAGCACAAACTACATCACCGCACCCAGGGGCAACCCGTCGTTAACTGTGCTAGACTGGAGACCTGGGATGGTGGGTCGGTAGCTCAGCGGTAGAGCACTCGGCTTTTAACCGATTGGCCCTGGGTTCGATCCCCAGCCGACCCATCCCATCCATGCCAATTTCTAATCCTGTAATTGACCCGTTCGTTGAGGAATTTATTTTTTATTAATAGTTAACTGAATGCTTCTTTTTGCGTTTAGTCGCCCATATCCCACCTGCCGGTCATCCCAGGTCTGTTTTTGAGGTGATTTCCTAGAAATCGGCAAAGGGTGCGCCTTGGGCTGCGCTGTGGCAAAGCCGGAAGGCTGGGGTTTTTGGCAACAATTTGTTAACTTCCGATTGTTAACTTCCGAAGAAATTCTTAAACATCGGCAACATTAGGGGCCTGAGCCTTTATAACAGAGAAGGATTTACCCGTGAGTACCCATGATCGATGTGCAAATTTCTCGCGCTGGGGGAGCCGGGGGATGGGTTCCCCTGCGGTTGGTGCGCCGCTGGTTGTGGTTTTTGGTAGGCGCCACGTGGGGCTTGATGGCCCTAGGGAGTGCGACCCGGGTGATGGAGGCAGGGTTGGCCTGCCCGGATTGGCCGCTGTGTTTTGGTCAGGTGGTGCCTGTGAAGGAAATGGATGTGCAGGTGTTTTTGGAGTGGTTTCACCGCTTGGTGGCGGCAATGGTGGGCCTGGGCGTGCTGACCCTGACGGGGGTGGCTTGGTGGTGGCGGGTGCATTTGCCCCGCTGGTTGCCTTGGGGGGTGACGGCAGCCTTGGGTTTGGTGCTGTGGCAAGGGATTTTGGGGGGACTGACGGTGACCCAATGGTTGCGGTTTGATATTGTCACGGCGCATTTGGGGACGGGGTTGGCGTTTTTTAGCCTGTTGTTGACGTTGGTGATGCTGTTGCAGGAGGCGCCCGCGCTGACGCAACCGTTGCCTCGGTTTTTGCCGGGCTTGGCGCTGGTGGCCGCTTTGACAGTGTATGGACAAAGTTTGTTGGGGGGGCTGGTGGCTTCCCGCTGGGCGGCGCATCAGTGTTTCCTGGGGCGGGAGTTATGTCAGGTGCTCCACTGGCATTTGCTGGGGGTGATCCCGGCGACGCTGGCGAGTCTGGCGGTGGGGGTGGTGGCCTGGCGCCAAGGGCGGGTGGCTCCTTGGCTGGGGCGTTGGGGTCAGGGGGTGCTCGTGCTCCTGGCGCTGCAGCTGGGGGTGGGGGTGGCGACCTACCAACTGCGGTTGCAGGTGGAACCCTTGACCGTGATGCATCAGGCGGTGGGCGCATTGCTGTTGGGGAGTTTGGTGGCCCTGACCACGTGGTTGCAGCGGACAAAGCGGGCAGCAAGACCAGAGTCTATTGCAGGAGTGTTGGGGTGATGGAAACATCCCGCTGGACAACGGTTCCACTTTGGGCCAGGGTTTTGGACTACGTGCAACTGATGAAGCCGCGGATCATTGTCCTGTTGTTGGTCACGACCGCGGGGGCCATGTGGCTGGCGGCTCAGGGAGAACCGGATGTGAATGTTGTACTTACAACCTTGGCGACGGGTACCATGGCGGCGGGGGCGGCCAATACCATCAACTGTCTCTACGACCGGGATATCGACCGGGTGATGGTGCGCACCCAGGGACGACCCATTCCGGCGGGGCGAATTACGCCAGGGCAGGCGTTGGTGTTTGCGGTGGTGTTGGCGGTAGGGGCGTTGGTCATCCAAAGCTGGCGGGTGAATTTCCTGAGTGCCCTGTTGGAGTGGGCGGGGATTTTGGTGTATGTGCTGGTTTATACCCATTGGTTGAAGCGCTCTAGTCCGCAAAATATCGTGATCGGTGGGGCCGCAGGGGCAATTCCGCCGTTGGTGGGCTGGGCAGCGGTCACGGGTAACCTGTCTCCCTGTGCGTGGATTTTGTTTGCCATTATTTTTATTTGGACGCCGCCCCATTTTTGGGCATTGGCCTTGCTGATTCGCGAGGATTATGCTCAGGTGGGAGTGCCGATGTTGCCGGTGGTGGCGGGTTCAGAGCAAACGACACAGCAAATTTTATTCTATACATTCCTGCTGGTGCCCACCAGTTTGTTGTTGGTTTATCCCTGTGGGGTGGTGGGGGGATTGTATGCGTTGATTGCCCTGATTTTGGGTGGGATATTTGTGTATAAGGTTTTGCAGTTGTTTAACCAACCGCAAGCGGTGGATTTGGCCCGTTCGGTGTTTAAGTATTCGATTGTGTATTTGTTGCTCTTGTATCTGGGGATGGGCTTAGACCGCTGGCCTTTGGTGCATACATGGCAAAATGTCTGGGTGCAAAAAGCCATGCACTGGTGGGGTTAGCGATGTTAGTTGGCGTTGGTAGGAGCCATGCGGGCCACTTTGGGCAGTTCTAAGGTCAGCCCCTGGCCCAACAGCAACCGGCCCTGGAGCCGTTCCATGAGCATTTGGGTGACGTACAAGTGGATACCGGGGCGTGTGGGTCCTAATGGATACCACAATTCTCCCAAATCCAGCTCCGGCACGCCAATTTGCAGACCTGTGCCGCCTGACCAACTGCGCACCTGCACCTGCGTTTCCCCTGGGGTATGGCGCAGTGCGTAGTCCAACACCTGAACCAGGATGCGCACCAACAGGGCTGGGTCGCTCCACACGGGCGGCAATTCCTGGATGTGCCATACGACCCGCTCCGGCGCGTGCTTGAGGCTCAACTCCTGCATCACTTCCGGCACCAAATCTGCCACCCGCACGGGGCGAAAATGACCTGGGGTCACCGGCCAGCGGGACAGGGTGAGCACCGCTTCTACCAACTCCGCTAGGTGCGCCACCTGGGTCTGGACAATCTGTAGAAAATGGCGAATCTGGTCGTGGCTAAAATGCGCCTGGGACTGCAACAGGGTATCCACAAACCCCTTGATACTCGTTAGCGGCGTGCGTAATTCGTGGCTGAGGGTATCAATAAATTCCTGCTGGGACTGCTCTAAATCCCGGCTATGCTCCGGCACAAAACTCCACACCAACCACTCCTGATCCCCTAGGGATAACTTGCGCACCAGCACCCGCATCATCAACCAACTTCTGGGGGTCGAAAGCCGCACCCGTCCCCCCGCCTCCTGCCACCGCAAATAGGTGGCCAATTCCGGCCAAAATTCGGCAATCCCATTGCCCTGTAACCGCTGGGGATCAAGGGAAAACCAGTCCGCCATGACCTGATTGCAGTGCAGAATTTGCCCATCCCCCTGGGTTAAAATCACCCCAATGGGCAGGCAATTGAGCAGATCGGGGATCATCTTTCCGGGACACCTGGGGGGATCAAATCCAGTCTAACGATCCTTAGGGAAATCCCAGAAATTTTCAACTAAATCGCTTAATAGCTCCGAAGGAATTGTTAAATCCCGTTTCCCTCAGCCGTGGTAGCAGGCTAAGCATTTGTGCTAGGGATACCTTACCCACTCAAGTTGTTAGCGTGATACAGCCTTTTAAGCGTTTATAGGGTACGGTTGAAATTCCACTTGCCATAGGTCAGTCATACTGAGGCTTTAGAATAATCAAGGCTTTTTGCATCCTTTAATTTATAAATAGGCTGTACCTTGGTGCTTGAGCATATTACTGATTTCAATCAAAGTAGCACTTCTGGCAATTACCTCCCCAGCATTTGCTGTGAGGGAGAGATTTCTTTAGTCGCTACCTGCGCTCGGCTTTCTGTAACCTGACTATTCTTTCCTTTTTTCTTTGGAGAACCCCAATGGCCTATTGGTTGATGAAGTCGGAACCCCTTGAGATGGCCTTGCTGACCTCCAACGAGACGGTTCCACGATTTGGGATGGGGTATGCAATTACCAAGCCCGCAATTTTTTACGACAGATGCGGTTGGGAGAGTGGGCATTTTTCTATCATTCCAACGCCAGTCCGCCGGGTATTTTCGGTCTGATGGAACTTATTAATAAAATTAAAGAATAAAATTAAAGATCAGGTGGTTGACCCCAGCCAATTTGACCCCCACCGTCCCTGACCCCAAATCGCCGGTGGATAACCCCCGTTGGTGGACGGTCGAAGTTGCTTATGTGCAAACCTGTGCCCCACCCCTTACCCTAGACGATTTACGCCGCCATTATGACCCTGCTCAATTTCTGCTGCTGCGCCCTGGCAATCGGTTGTCCGTACTGCCGGTGCCAACTGCCATTGCCCTGTCTGCCCAGGGACTACAATAGAGGTCTATGCGCCATTTACGCTAGGGAAACATTATGGAGTTTGTAACCATCAGCACCCGTCCCCAGGATTGGCAAGGGGATTTGTTGTGTATCGGTTTTGGGCAAGACCAGGTGGAGGTGACCGGCGATGTGGCCGAGTTGGATAGCCGCTTGGGGGGTGCGGTGCAGGAGTTGATCGCCGAAACAGAATTCAAGGGCAAGCCCGGCACGTCCAGTGTGACGCGTCTGGCCGGCGGTAGCCCGGTGAAAAGACTTGCCCTGGTGGGGTTGGGCAAGGCCAATGCCACCTCCCCGCTCGAGGCCTATCGCCAAGGGGCAGCCACCGCGGCCAAAATCGCCAAAACCCAAAAAGCTCACACTTTGGGGATTTATTTTCCTGGTGGTGACCTGTCCCCGGAGGCCTTGAGTGCTGCCATGACCGAGGGCGTTTTGTTGGCCCTGCACCAGGACCATCGCTTCAAATCGGAGCCGGAAGAGAAACCGCCGGTGCTGGAGCGGGTGGACTTTTTGGGCATGGCAGGGGGACAAGCGGGGATCGAGCAGGCCCAAAAGGTGGTCTCTGGGGTGATTTTGGCGCGGGAATTGGTGGCTGCCCCGGCCAGTATGGTTACACCCACCACCTTGGCAGAAACGGCCCTATCGCTGGCGCAGACCTATGGGTTCCAGGTCACGATTTTGGAGCGGGAAGACTGCGAACGCTTGGGGATGGGGGCTTTCTTGGGCGTGGCGCAGGGGTCGGATACGCCGCCTAAATTTATTCACCTGACCTACACACCGCCGGGGACGCCGACCAAACGGGTGGCGCTGGTGGGCAAAGGGGTGACCTTTGATTCCGGCGGCTTGAATCTCAAAACCCAGGGGGGCATCGAGACCATGAAGATGGATATGGCCGGTGCTGCCGCTGTTTTGGGCTGTTTTAAGGTGTTGGGGCAACTGCAACCGCCGGTGCTGGTGCATGGCATTATTGCCGCTACGGAAAACATGATCAACGGCCACGCCCTGCACCCTGGCGACATTCTCACCGCCAGCAATGGCAAAACGATTGAAGTGAACAACACGGATGCGGAAGGACGGCTGACCCTGGCGGATGCGCTGGTCTATGCCGAAAAGCTGGAGGTGGATGCGATTGTGGATTTGGCCACGCTCACGGGGGCCTGCATTGTCGCTTTAGGGGATGATATTGCCGGGCTGTGGAGTACGGAGGACGCCCTAGCCGAATCCCTGTTGCGGGCATCGGCGACCACCGGCGAGAAAATCTGGCGGATGCCCCTGGAAGAAAAATACTTCGAGGCGATGAAATCCCCGATTGCCGACATGAAAAACGCGGGCGGTCGCAGCGCCGGTTCGATTACCGGGGCGTTGTTTTTGCGTCAGTACGTGCAAAAAACCCCTTGGGCGCACCTGGATGTGGCTGGCCCGGTGTGGACCGAAAAGGGCAATACCTACGCAGGGCCAGGGGCAACCGGGTTTGGCGTGCGGTTGCTGGTGGCATGGCTGTTGAACCAATAGGGTGTGCGGATGACCCCCGATGGCGCAGTGCTGGAACCTGAAGCCAACCCCCAAGCCCGGCAGCGGCTAATTCTCCATATCAACGGGGTCACGGCAGGGGTGGACAAACAGAAGCGGGATTTGGCCGCCCTCCAACGCATGGCGCCCACCGCCTGTATCCGGGGCATTCACAACGCCAGCGTGGATTGGCGCACGGATGTCCTCGAAAGTATCCTGGGGCGGTCGGAACTGTGGCAGTACCAACAGGGCAACGGGGAAACCCAACAACGGCTGGCCGGTTACAGCCATCTGCTCCGGCAACTCCTCAGCCTGCCCGAAATTCCCCCCAATGCCGACCTACGCCAATACCTGCCCCAGGCTACCACCGGCACGGGGTTGCTCGACGGTGAACTCCTGCGCCAACTCCCCTTTATCAACCAACTCACCTGGCACGACGTTCTCCAATATCTCTACGGGGACTATCCGGCGGGGGCCTCCTGCGCCACCTTGCGGTTGGCCTACGAACTGGCACGGGGCATCCAACAGGGGGTGCCGGTGCTGGTGGTGGCCCACAGCCAGGGGTTGATCATCGCCGCCCTGGCCGCCTACATTCTGGGGCACTTTTTCGGGGCCTATACCCGCTGGCAGGAACAGGTGTTTATCCTGGGGTACGGCCCGGTCATTCTGCTGGAAGAATTGCCGCCGGGGCTACGGGGACAAACCATCCTCATCCAAGACCGCCATGACCTGGTGGCCGAAGCCTTTAGCAACATGCGCTATACGGACTTTTGGAATGTGCTGCAAACCCAATTTTGGCGCACCATCCAACGCTGGCACCAACTCCCCCAATTGGCCCGCCCCGACAGCCAGCACAGCGCGGGTTACTATCTCGGCCTGTTGGGGACGCCCGCCAGCCGCCGCTCCGGTGAACTCATTGAGTATTTTGTCAGCCAAGAATGGCAGCACAACCCCGTATTTGAGCGGTTTCGGGGCATTCGTTTAATCCTGGAAGACCTGGTGCCAGGGGGGGCTTTGGCGGTGAGGAATTAGCAAAATTGAGCATTTTCCCCGTTTTGGGCATTGCTACCCCAGAAATTCTTATCAATCCACCTAGTGACAAACCCGTAAGCCCCCTGGTATATTAATCTCAGTGTGTGAGGAGCGAACCAGAAGAGACACCGAGACGAAACACGGCCAGTCGTCGGTGTCTTTTCTGCTTTATAAGAAGGCTCGCTGGCAGCGTGCGCAAAGCAGGCCTAGTGAGGGGGACAGCCAGGTGAGGGCAATGAGCGAGTTTTCGGAATTTTGGCGTTGTTCACACCGCAGAATGGCTTGGTAGCTCTGTACTACGGGGCGGAAAAGCCTTTCAGCAACTTGAGTTGCTTACCTAAATATCAATGAGGCGTACCATTCCCAGGCAGTCGCTTGAGCGGGCTGTCGGCCTTGCACCTACGACGGTGACAAACCCGACCGGTGCGTCCCCGCTGACGCGAACAGTAAAGAAGGAACGGTGTAGGGGTTGCGCGTCCGTTTGGGGACTGCGTCAAGGCGGTGGGAGTGTCAATTCTGCTGCCCAATAGGTCAAAACCTTATATAGCTAAGCATACAAAGGTTGACATGACATAGGCCGCTGGGCGTAGCCCCACGTTGGTTTCCTATAGCGAAGCGTGGCCTAGCCATGAATCTTAAGGCGACAACCTTAACCTACCTATAACCTACTATAGCCCGTTTACCCCAAAAGTTGCCCTGGAATTTCTTGCAACATCTTTACTCTCAAATTGTTGAGGTCTCTCTGCACAAGGGTTATGCGGTCGGAGCCAGACGTTTGCGTAGGGCATGGGCGCGCTGTTTGGCCGTGGGATTTTCGGGCGCAATCTGCAACACCTGTTCGTACATGGCCAACGCCTGCGCCGTTAGTTGTTTTTTTTCGTAGGCATGGCCGAGATTGTTCATCGCCGTCACATAATCCGGTTGTAGTTTCAGGGCTTCCCGATACTGACGAATCGCCAGGTCATACTGCTCTTGGCTGAAATAGGCATAGCCCAGAGCGTTGTACACCTTGGCTAAGCCCGCTGCATCCTGTTCATCCCAAAGTTTCAGCGCTTTTTGCAATTGATTGATACATTGCACGTACAGTTTTTTGCGCAGATAAATGCTCCCTAATTCGTAATAATCGGCAGGACTGGCCTGCCCACGGGTGACCTGTTGCTGGAGTTGGCTCAGCCGGGTTTCCGTGATGCGGGTGCGCCACACTTGCCGAGCGACCACCACCGCCGCCACGCCCAGCAGGGTGAGCAATCCCAGCACATACAACCACTGCAGAACCAGTTCCACCTACTCCACTCCCACCGGTTCGGTCACCGTTAAGTCCAACACGTAGTCGGGACTGGTGAAAAATCCCCGCAGTTGATTGGCTTGTTCGTTGTAAAAAGAATAGGCCTGCAACCCCCAATGCCCGCTAAACCCGTTGGGGTCGCCGTTGAGGGTGCCCGACCCTTCATCCACCAGCAGGGTCACGCAGTTGTCACTAAAGGAATTGCTGTCGTTCAAGCGCACCCGCACAATGTAGTCCGTATTAAACACTTGATTGCCAATCCGAATCAGTGTCATACGCCCTCGTTGAACCCACAATTCCAGGATAAAACACAAAAAAGCCCGGCGTGACCCCAGGCCTTACCCAGCATTGCCGCATACGCCTTGGGGAGGTGTCGGCCAGCGCCAACTCACCCCCCCAGCACCATTACATCAAACCCAATTGGGCAAGAATGCCTTTGCCGGTCAACAGCTCGGTGGCAACCCCGATCACAAAGCCCAGCATCGCCAACCGACCGTTCCAGGTTTCCGCAAAGTTGGTAAAACCAAATTTGGGGGCAGTGTTTTGCTCTTGCATGACCCAGTTCCTCCAAAGTAAGGGAAGTTTCATTAACAAATGTAACTAAATCCCCGGCAAATGGCAACAAAATTTTACATTTGGCCGGGGGCGGGGTGAGCAGGGGAGGCAAAGGCGATGGGGCAGGCGGCTAGGTATGCGGTGACGGATTGGGCGGCGTTGCGGGGGGCTTGGTGTTGGGAGCAGGCACGGGCGTTGGTCGGTGGGGCGGCCCGGCAGCGGTTGGAGGCGGGCTGGGTGCGGGTGGTGGCCTTGGGGCTGGTGGGCCGGGGTAAATCCAGTGTGTTGAATGCGCTGGTGGGGGAACCCGTGTTTGCCACCGGGGCGGTGCATGGGGTGACGCGGGGGGCGCAGGCGGTGGCTTGGCGGGTGGGGGATTGCTCGGTGGAACTGGTGGATACGCCGGGGTTGGATGAGGTGGGGGCGGACGCGGCGGCGGCGGTTTGGGCCTTGGCCTTGAGCGCGGAATTGGTGTTATTGGTGCTCAGCGGCGACCCCAACCGGTTGGAACTGGGTCTGCTGGCGCGGTTGGTGGCGGCGGGGAAACCCCTGGTGGTGGTGATTAACAAAATGGACCAATACCCTCCGGCGGCGCAGGCCCAACTGCAAGCCCGCTGGCAGAGCGACCCCTTGGCCCGCTGGGTCGCCCCGGAGGATGTGGTCTGGGTGGCGGCGCAACCGACGGGCTGGCAGAAAACCGCAAGCGGGACGGTGGTGCGGCGTCCTTTGCCCCCGCAGGTGGAACCCTTGCGGCAGGTGTTGGCGGCCCAGCTTCCCCGGTTGGCCCCGGCGCTTTTGGCTTTGAATGCCCTGCAAACCAGCACCCAGTCGCCGCCTTTACCCGCGCCCCCCCGGCAGATTGAGGCGCTAATTTGGCGGGCCAGTACCACCAAAGCTCTGGCGGTGGCGGTCAATCCCCTGTGGGGGGTGGATTTGCTGGTGGGCGCGGCGCTGGATGGGGCGTTGTTGACCCGGTTGGCCAAGCGGGCGGGAGCCACCCTGTCCCCTTGGGAAGCTGGACAATTGTTGCGGTTGTTGGCGGGCAGTTTGGGGGGGTTGGGCGTGGGGAGCAGTCTGCTCAAAGCCGGATTGGCCGGGGTGGGAGGCATTGCCCTGGTGCCCTATCTGGCGGTCGCGGCAAGTCAGGGTGCCCTGGCGGGGTTGGCCACCTACCTTATCGGGCGGCTGGGCTGGCAGTATTTGGTTCAGGGCAAAACCTGGGGGGCAGGCAGTCCCCGGGAGCAAATCCACCGCTGGTTGGGCGCGATTGACCAGGGGGCCGTGCTCGCCCGGTTGCGCCGGTATTTGCATCATCCCCCCGGCGATGGGATACAGTAAAGCCAGGGTGGAGTGCTGTCATGAGCCGGAACAACGCGGGAGCATTTTTGGGGGGATTGGTCATCGGCGGGGTGACCGGTCTGGTGGCCGGCCTGGTGTTGGCGCCCCGGTCGGGTCGGGAAACGCGCCGGGTGTTGCGGAAAACCGTTGCCGCCCTCCCGGAATTGACTACCGATGTGTCAGATAATTTGCAACTCCAGTCCCAACGCTGGACGGGATTGCTCCGGCAGCAGTGGCGCAACACCTGGGAACGGTTGCAAACCGCCATCCAAGCCGGAGTGGAAGCCGGGCGGCAAGAACACCAACGCTACCAAAACCGTGGCTGAAGCGGTCTTTATCCTGGGGTTATCGCTGTTGTTGGTGGCGGTGTCCCTGACCGCCGTCCTGGTGGCCCTGATTCCGGCAGTGCAAGAGATTGCCCGGGCGGCGCGCAGCATTGACAAACTGGCCGAGACCCTCAGCCGCGATTTGCCCCCCACCCTCGATGCCATTCGCCTAACGGGCATGGAAATCAGCGACCTGACCGACGATGTCAGCCAGGGGGTGCAAAACGCCAGCCGTCTGGTCGAACAGGTCAACCAGGGGGTGCAAAGTACCCAACAAACCCTGCGCCGCACCCAGATATCCACCCGCAGCGTTTGGGTAGGGATGAAGGCGGCCTGGAAAGCCTGGCGGCAGCCCCCACCACGCCCTCACCGGTTACCCCCGGAACGCCAATCCCTGCCGGAGCCGCCTGCTCAAGCCGAGTAGGGACCACCGTTAGCTGGCTGGGCATCCGCCTGCTTTGGAACGGTCGCCCTGCAGGTGGTTGCTTCTCGCTATGCTGGAAATAGCCCTACGTTGCCGAAGCGGTAACAGCGCCGACGGCACACCTCGGGTTCGCTTGGTAGCGCCGTACGACGGGGTGGAAAAGGCCGCTCGCGTTAGCGGGACGTAGTCCTTGAGTGACCGGGGTCGCCTGCCAACTACCCCGGTGAACGACCCGGACGGTGCGCGCGTAAGTAAGCGGAACCTTGAGACTTGGTTTCAAGGAACCGTTTACGGATGTCTTGACAGTACCTTTATGCGCCCGTTTGGGGACTGCGTAAGCATCTCCCGCCTTGAGGCGGTGGGAGTGTCCAATCGGTTTTGCCGTTGCATGTCATAACCCTTGCTCCATGTCTCTCCCCATTGTGGCCGTGGTCGGTCGCCCCAATGTGGGCAAATCCACGCTGGTCAACCGGATTGCCGGGAACCAGGAAGCCATTGTCTATGACCAACCCGGCATCACCCGCGACCGCATCTACCGGCCAGCCTTTTGGCGGGACCGGGAATTTTTGTTGGTGGACACGGGCGGGTTGATTTTTGACGACGACACGGAATTGTTCCCGCAAATTCGCCAGCAGGCCATGACCGCGATGGCCGAATCCCAGGCGGTGATCTTTGTGGTGGATGGGCAAACCGGCCCCACCACCGGCGATGCGGAAATTGCCCAATGGTTGCGCCAGCAGTCCCTGCCGGTATTGTTGGCGGTCAACAAATGCGAATCCGTGACCCAAGGGTGGACCCAAGCCGCCCAATTTTGGGAACTGGGGTTAGGCGAACCCTATCCCATCTCCGCCGGGCATGGCACGGGGGTCGGGGATTTGCTCGATGCGCTGGTGCCCCATTTGCCGCCAGGGGGAGCAGAAGCGGCGACCGACCCCATCCAGGTGGCAATTGTGGGCCGTCCCAACGTGGGCAAATCCAGTCTGCTCAACGCCTTAGTCGGCAGCGAGCGGGCAATCGTCAGTCCCATACCCGGCACCACCCGCGACAGCGTCGATACCCTCGTCGAGCGGGACGGCCAAACCTACCGGCTGATTGACACCGCCGGGATTCGCCGCAAAAAGTACGTGGAATACGGCCCCGAATTTTTCAGCATCAACCGGGCGTTCAAAGCCATCCGGCGAGCGGACGTGGTGCTTTTAGTGCTGGATGTCACCGAGGGGGTCACCGACCAGGACCTGAAACTGGCCGACCGCATCATCCAGGAAGGCCGCGCCTGCGTGCTCATTGCCAACAAATGGGACGCCGTCCCCAAAGACAGCCACACCCTGCCCCAGGTGGAACGGCAACTGCGGCAACGGTTGTACTTTCTCGACTGGGCGGATATGTTGTTTATCAGCGCCAAAACCGGCCAACGGGTAGAAAAAATTTTCCCGCTGGTGCAAACGGCTGCCGCCTCCCACCGCCACCGGGTTGCCACTGCCGTAATTAACGACGTCCTGGCCGAAGCCACCAGTTGGCAATCGCCCCCCGCCAACCGCCAAGGCCGCCAAGGCCGCATCTACTACGGCACCCAAGTCCAGACCCAACCCCCCACCATCGCCCTGTTTGTCAATGACCCCAAACTGTTCAAGGAGAACTACCGCCGCTACCTGGAGCACCAATTCCGGGAACACCTGGGCTTCCGGGGCACCCCCATCCAGTTCCTCTGGCGGGGCAAAACCGAACGCCAAGCCCACCGCCAAACCCCCTAAGCCGCGCTCCCCAGGGCATATGGGGTGCGGCTGTCAATCCCAAGCTGCCTGGTGGGCCAACTTTTACCGTTTGTTAACCGTTTCATAACCCAAATCGGTCTGTAGTCGGTAGATATTGGAAGTAGGTATAGGGAATCAAGCACGGAGCCAAACGAGGGGTCAGGGGGCAAAGGTATGGACGAGACGGCGACGCTTGCGGTGATGGACTACCGAGTCAGAGATTTGCCCTACACGGATTATTGCGTGGACCCAAGCACGCCCGGCAAAGAGGTATGGGCCCGGATGCAAGCGGATGTGGAATTAGCAGGGGTCATTTTGTTGCGGGAAGACCAGTTGGTGGGGATGATTTCCCGGCGGCGTTTTTTGGAACGGATGAGTCGTCCCTACAGTTTGGAAATCTATCTCAAGCGCCCCATCGCAGCCATTTTAGAAGTAGAAAATGTGCCCGTTCTGGAAGTGTCAGGGGATGCCCGGATTGATGAAGTTGCGGCTGCCGCCCTCAACCGTCCAGTTGAATTGGTGTATGAACCCGTAGTGGTGATTATTCCCGACGAGCCCCCCCGGTTGGTGGATTTGCATGTTCTCCTCTTGGCCCAGTCGCAAATGTTGGCGGCCACCAATGCCATCGTGCAGCAAAAAACCGCCGAACTCCAAAGCAGTTTAGACCGCCTGACCGAGGAACAAAACAAGGTGCGGGAGTACACCCGTCTGTTGGAAATCAAACAGATGGAAAGCAAACAGCGCAATGAGCTTTTGCAAAAGCAACAGGAAGAACTTAGCTCCAAAACCAGGGAAATTGCCGAGCTTAACGAGCGATTTGTCCGCATTGGCCAATTGCTGTCTTTAGAGGGGAAAAAAGCCTTCCAAGCCACCTTTGCCGGGGTAAACACCATTTGCAGTACGACAGACCAAATCATCAATATAGGGGAGGCCCTGGAAAAAGAATTAGAAGCGGTAGATAGCGCCACCAAAATCATCGAAGACGTGAGCAAACAGGTGCGTCACTTGGCGGTGCAGGCGGCGGTGGTGGCCAACCAATCGGGGGGGCAATTGGCTGGATTTGGTTACATCACGTCCGAAATTGGCAAACTGGTGAGTCAAACGTTCGAGGCCAGTAGCCAAGTCAATCGGATTGCCAGCCGGTTCCGCAGCAAAATTCAGGAGAATGGGGAGGCGGCCCGTTCGACGGCGGAAACGGCCCGTTCGTTGATCCAAAAAATCCAACGGGCGGAGATGGCCCTTGCGGAATTGGAACAACTGGTGGGCACAGCGTTGACGCCGGAAAGTTCGCCGGAGGAAGTCCAAGCAGCGATTAAAAGCGGCGGCAGTGATGCTGCGGCTACCCGCCTCCAAATGGTCGAAGAACCAAAGACTCAAGTGCAGTCCGAGACAGCATATTAAATAAAAAAACAAAAAAATAAACATTTGTGGATTTGTGGGTGGCGCAGTTTCAGACGGCCATAACGCTCAAGACATGCGCGACCGATGACTGCACCTGACCCGACGCCGGATGTTCCCTGCCCTTCTCGTGGCGACCCCGGTGATGTGATTGCGAGATGGTGTGTTACTGAATAGTTAAGGTTGAAAAAATTAAATAAACCGATGAACTAGCCGTATGCCCACACGCTGTTGCGGTTGGGATTGCCATTGGCAGGGCTTTGCGCCTCGAAAACGGCGGGATGCAAAAACAGGCAACCCACGCGCGGTTAAGACCCCCAGCCCCTTGCGCTACCATGAAAAGAGTGTGAACTTTTGTAACAAAACGCCCATGCGGATTGGGGTCATTGGGGCAGGCATTGGCGGACTAACGGCAGCGGCCTTGTTAGCCCGGCGTGGGTTTGAGGTGGTGGTGTGGGAACAGGCGGCGCAGGTGGGGGGGTGTGCGTCCACCTTCCGGCGGGGTGGCTTTACGTTTGAGGTGGGGGCAACCCAGGTGGCGGGTTTGGAACCGGGGGGCATTCATCACCAGGTCTTTACGGAGTTGGGGATACCCGTGCCGTCGGGGGTGTGGTGTGACCCGGCCTGTGCGGTGTATTTGCCTGGGGAAAGGGAGCCGGTGCGGGTGTGGCGTGACCCGGAACGCTGGCGGGCAGAACGGCAACGGCACTTTCCGGGCAGCGAACCCTTTTGGCAGTGGATGGACTACTTGTTTGCGGTGGGCTGGCAGTTTCAACAGCGGCAACCCGTGATTCCGCCGCGCTCTTGGGGGGATTGGGGACAATTGCTGCGGGCGTTGGACGGGGATACCCTGCGGGTGAGTCCCCTGGCGCTGCTGACAGTAGGGCAGGCCCTGCGCCTTTGCGGACTGGGGCGGGATCGCCGTTTGAAAACTTTTTTGGATATGCAGTTAAAACTCTATTCCCAATGTGATGCGGATGAAACGGCGTTACTCTACGGCGCAACGGTCCTCGGCATCCCCCATGCCCCCCAGGGGTTACAGCATGTGCACGGCAGTATGCAGGTGTTGAGCCAGGGGTTGTTGCAGGGGTTGCATCGGTGGGGGGGGCGACTGCGGCGACGGCAGCGGGTGACCGCCATTGCCGTGCAGGAGGGGCAGGTGCAGGGGGTGTGGGTGGAAAACCGGCGGGGCGAGTGCCGCTACGAACCGGTGGACCACCTGGTGGCGAATGTGACGGCGGTGGATTTGCTGCGGTTGTTGGGGGAGGCGGCGCCTAGGGGCTACCGGCGGCGGATTATGGGGTTGCCGCCTGCTTCCGGCTGCTTTGTGGTGTATCTGGGGGTGAAACAGGCAGCCATTCCCGACGGCTGTCCGTTGCATTTACAGTTTATGTACGATGCCCAGGGGGAAATTGGGGAGAACAATGCCCTGTTTGTATCGGTTAGCCAGCCGGGGGATGGGCGGGCGCCGGCGGGGATGGCCACCATCATTGCCTCCTCGTTTACCGATGTTCGCCGCTGGCAGCAGGGGGATTACGCCGCCTTAAAACAGCAGTACACGGACCAGGCGGTGGCGCGGCTGGGGCAATTTTTTGACCTCTCGGCGGGGCATATCGTCCACTGCGAGGCGGCGACCCCGCGTACCTTTGCCCGCTATACGGCGCGATTTCAGGGGATGGTGGGGGGCATCGGGCAGCGGGTGTCCACCTTTGGCCCCTGGGGACTGGCAACCCGCACGCCGATTCGCAACCTCTGGCTGGTGGGGGATTCGGTGCATCCGGGGGAGGGAACCGCAGGGGTAAGTTATGCGGCGGTGCAGGCGGTGGGGCAGATTCTGGCCAGCCATGCGTCGTGCAAGCGTTGAGGCGGCGTCGGCCCCTCGGGGAGGACAGGAGAATCATGTTAGGATTTGGGCGGGTGTTCCGGAGTGATTTTGCTCATTGGGGCAAGGCCAATCTTGGGGTTACGGTAGTAGAAGGGTACCGAACCAGCCACAGGACCTATGCTAGAGCGATTGGCCATGTCTATGCCTACTCCCGACTTGTCCGCTTGGTTGCAAAACGCCCTCGCTCCCCTCGACTGCACCGGGCAAGGGGTTTGGGATGGCACCCGGTTGCGGGTGATGGTAGAAGGTAAAGCCGTACCGGTGGCGACCGAGGTGATGCAGTGCCTGCGCACCCATTTACCCCAATTGGGGAGCAGCGAAATCACATCGCTGTTGGTGTTTGGGCGGGTGCAGGGGGAGACCATTCCCCACTGGGCAGAAACCCTGACGGTCACGCCAGCCATGCGGGGAGAATCGCTGCAGGAGCGGTTGGCGCGCCTCAAAGAAAGTCTGCACCGCCAGTCCCAATTGGGGCAGCGGTTCCGGGAACAGATGGGCACCCTTCGCCCCCAGACGGTGCCGCCCCAGCCGACGGCTACCCCCAGTACCACCCTGACGGCGGCGGATGTGCAGCAACGGTTGCAGCAGGGCCAGCGGGATTTCAGCCAGATGGACCTCAGTGGTTTGGATTTGCGCGGCTTGAACTTGGCCGGGGTGTGTCTGCGGGGTGCCGACCTCTCGCGGGCGAATCTGGGCGGCAGTGACCTCAGCGGTGCAGACTTACAGCAGGCGGTGCTGCGGGGTGCCAATTTGGCGGAAGCCAATCTCTGCCGGGCCAATCTGAACCGGGCAATCCTCGCCAGCGAACCCCGCAACGCCACGAACCTACGGCTGGCGGATGTGCGGCAGGCCAATTTGGCGGAAGCGACCCTGGCGCGAGTGATGGCTGTGGGGGCCAATTTTGCCGGGGCCAATCTGAGGCGAGCGGATTTGAGCCGGGCGGACGTCTCCCAGGCCAATTTTACCCAGGCGGACTTGTCCCAGGCGGATTTGTCCCGCGCCAACCTGAGTGGGACGGAGTTGACCGACACCAATCTCTGCCAGGCCAACCTCACGGCGACGGATTTGACCTGGAGCAAACTGGTACGCACCAATTTGGAGCGGGCGGATTTGTCCGAAGCCAGCCTCAACCACGCCCAAATAACCGCAGCGCACCTCAAAGACGCGGTATTCAAAGGCACCATCTTGCCCAATGGCATCGTCACCTACACCGCCCCAGCGGAGTGATAAGCCGAGCAAGCCAGAACTGCAGGCACGGCTGGCGGATTGGCTCCGGCGGGTCGAACGGACACGGCAGGTGGTGGTGAGTGATTTGCTCAACCCCCCTGAAGCGGCGGCAGTACAGGCCTACTGCCAACGGCTCAGCACCGTGCAATGGTGTGTGTGGGGCGGCTATCCCCAGGCGGAACGGGTGCGGGTGGCTTTGGCGCCTGCCGAGCGACCGCTGACCCCGGCAGATGTGCCCTTGACCCTGCTGGGCATAGCGGGCAATTTTTTATTCGACCCGGCCAGCCATCGGGACTTTTTGGGCGCCATTTTGGGCACGGGGGTCGTGCGGGAAAAAATCGGCGACCTGCTCGTTTTGGGCGAACGGGGGGCGCAGGTGATTGTCGTGCCCGAACTGGCGGAATTTCTCTGCACCCATCTGACCCATGTGCGTTCGGTGCCTGTGACCGTCAGGGTTTTGGATTGGGCAGAATTGTGCGTCCCAGCCCCGCGCACCAAAACCCTCACCACCGTCGAAGCCTCCCTACGCCTGGATGCCCTGGGTTCTGCTGGGTTTGGCCTCTCCCGCGCCAAAATGGTGGACTGGATCAAACAGGGGGAAGTGCGCGTCAATTGGCAAACCATCACCCAACCCAGCCATCTGCTCAAAACCGGCGATGTCATTGCCCTGCGGGGAAAAGGTAGGGTGGTGGTCGGCGACATCACCCTCACCAAAAAAGACCGTTACCGGGTAGAGTTGACCCGCTTTACGTGACATACTCCCGTCTCATGGCTACGCCACGCTTTGCTAACGTCCTACGGCCAGAGAGCGGGCTTCAATACGCTTCAAAGGACTCCGTCCCGCTGACGCGACCGGGGAGCTTCCGCAAGAACCCTCTGCGTATTGCAGA
>NZ_JBRCEP010000054.1:0-20771 GCF_053491055.1 Gloeomargarita sp. | reverse complement strand
CGCAGGCGGCCAGGCAAGTCCAGGGTGAAATCTCCCGGCTCAACCGGGAGGGTGCCCTGGAAACTGCCTGGCTTGAGGCAGGGAGAGGGATGTGGAATTCCCGGTGTAGTGGTGAAATGCGTAGATATCGGGAGGAACACCAGTGGCGAAGGCGGCATCCTGGCCCTGTCCTGACGCTCAGGGGCGAAAGCGTGGGGAGCAAACCGGATTAGATACCCGGGTAGTCCACGCCGTAAACGATGAGTACTAGGTGTTGGAGGTATCGACCCCTTCCGTGCCGGAGCGAACGCGTTAAGTGGCCCGCCTGGGGAGTACGGCCGCAAGGCTAAAACTCAAAGGAATTGACGGGGGCCCGCACAAGCAGCGGAGCGTGTGGTTTAATTCGACGCAACGCGAAGAACCTTACCAGGGCTTGACATGCCACCGGACCTGGCTGAAAGGCTGGGGTGCCCGGTGAGGGAGCGGTGGCACCGGTGCTGCATGGCTGTCGTCAGCTCGTGCCGTGAGGTGTTGGGTTAAGTCCCGCAACGAGCGCAACCCTCGGGGTCAGTTACGCGGGTGTCTGACCCGACTGCCGGGGAAAGCCCGGAGGAAGGAGGGGATGACGTCAAGTCAGCATGGCCCTGACGCCCTGGGCGACACACACGCTACAGTGACCGGGACAATGGGCTGCGAAGGGGCGACCTGGAGCCAATCCCGCAAACCCGGTCGTGGTGGGGATCGCAGGCTGCAACCCGCCTGCGTGAACGCGGAGTTGCTAGTAACCGCCGGTCAGCCATACGGCGGTGAATACGTTCCCGGGCCTTGTACACACCGCCCGTCACGTCACGAAAGCTGGCTTCACCTGAAGCCGGTGGGCCAACCGGCGGCAGCTGGGGGCAGCCGTCGAGGGTGGGGCTGGTGATTGGGACGAAGTCGTAACAAGGTAGCCGTACCGGAAGGTGCGGCTGGATCACCTCCTTTCTAGGGAGCGCTGGCTCCCGGGTCAACCGGGGTGGCGCAGCACCGGACGGGTGCAGGACGGGGCGGGGCCAGGGAGGCTCGCCTGAGGAGGCGGGGTTGCTCCCCGCGGAGGGCGTCCGCCTGCTGGTCCCCGAACCCGGAGCCGTCACCTCGTTGTCGAGGTCGGTCGCTGGCACTCGACCACACCCGAGTTGTCGGGGTGGCGTGGGCGTTTAGCTCAGTTGGTTAGAGCACACCCCTGATAAGGGTGAGGTCCCTGGTTCGAATCCAGGAACGCCCACCGTGCGCCGATTATGGGGCTGTAGCTTAGTTGGGAGAGCGCCGCCTTTGCACGGCGGAGGTCAGGGGTTCGAGTCCCCTCAGCTCCACATCGTGCGCCAGCACCTTAACAAGCGAGCGGATGTGTCATCGCGCTGAACTGACGGGTTCGAAAGCGCCGAGGTGGTTCCGCTGTGCCTGTTTGCCGGTGGTGAGCGGAAGCTACTGGTGCGGACTGGGGTGAGGGGCACACGGTGGATGCCTTGGTGGTCAGGGCCGAGGAAGGACGCGGCCGAGCGGCGAAACGCCCCGGGGAGCTGCGGGCGAGCGGAGATCCGGGGGTGTCCGAATGGGGCAACCTGGCGCGGTGGGGAGCCGCGTCGCCCTCTTGGGAAGGGTGAGAGGGGGACCTCTTGCTCGACTGGGAGGGTGGGCACCGGGGGAAGTGAAACATCTCAGTACCCCGAGGAAGAGAGAGGGATTCCCGGAGTAGTGGCGAGCGAAACGGGAGGAGCCCAAACCGTCGTCGCCCAGAGGGCTGCCGTCCGGAAGCGGCGACGGGGTTGGACGGCCTGTCCGGGCTGAGCGGCAGCGAGGCCGCGGGTGCCGAGCGGGGAGCCGAACGCTGCTGGAAGGGGCGACCGGAGAGGGTGAGAGTCCCGTAGGCGGACCGGCTTGGGCATCCGTGGGGCAGGTGCGTGAGTACCACGGGGCACGAGGAACCCTGTGGGAAGCTGGGGGGACCACTCCTCCAAGGCTAAATACCCTGACCGACCGATAGCGGAGAGTACCGTGAGGGAACGGTGAAAAGGACCCCGGCGAGGGGGGTGAAAGAGCGCCTGAAACCGTGTGCCCACAGGCGGTCGGAGCCGCGGTGAGCGGTGACGGCGTGCCTATTGGAGCATGAGCCGGCGAGTGGCCGGGCGTGGCGAGGCGAAGGGGGAGGCACCTGGAGCCGGAGCGAAAGCGAGTCTGAAGAGGGCGAGGCAGTCGCGCCTGGCCGACCCGAAACCGGGTGAGCTACCCCTGGCCAGGCTGAAGCGCGGGGGAGACCTGCGTGGAGGGCCGAACCGGTGTCCGTGGCAAAGGGCTCGGAGGAGCTGGGGGTAGGGGTGAAATGCCAAGCGAACCCGGAGATAGCTGGTTCTCCCCGAAATGGCTTGAGGGTCAGCCTTGCTGGGAGGCAGCTGGCGGTAGAGCACCGTTTCGGTGCGGGGGCGTTGGCCTACCAAGCCGAGGCGAACTCCGAATGCTGGCTGCTGGTCGGCAGGAGTGAGACCTGGGGCGAAAAGGTTCTGGGTCGAGAGGGGAACAGCCCAGACCGCCGGCTAAGGTCCCCAAGTCCGGGCTGAGTGGCCAAGGAGGTGCGGGTGCGCAGACAACCAGGAGGTTGGCTTAGAAGCAGCCATCCTTGAAAGAGTGCGTAACAGCTCACTGGTCGAGCGCCCGTGCGCCGAAAATGCCGCGGGGCGAAGCCCGGCACCGAAGCCGCGGGTCGCGCGCTGCGGGAGGCGGCGTGCGGCGGTAGGGGAGCGTCGGCGTCGGCGGGGAAGGTGCGGCGGGAGCCGTGCTGGAGCGGCGCCGAGTGCGAATGCCGGCACGAGTAGCGGAAGGGCGGTGGGAATCCGCCCCGCCGGAGAGTGCCGAAGGGTTCCGCAGCGATGCTCGTCAGCTGCGGGTGAGGCGGTCCTCAGCTGAGGGCGGCAGCCGTAGGCGAGGGGCAGCCGGTCAAGAGTCCGGCCCCACCGGCGCCCGATCGAGCGAAGGGGGGACGCCAGGCCGAGGGTCCGGCGGTCGGAGGGACCGTCCAAGCCAGGGGGCGTGGCCGAGGGAAAGCCCGGCCGACAGCGCCGACTGGCGAGTGCGAGGCGGGGGTGAGGCCCTGCCGAGCGGACCTGGCGGACTGGCCGCGAAAAGCCTCTAGCGAGGGCGGCGGTGACCGTACCGCAAACCGACACAGGTCGGCTGGTGGAGGACACCGAGGCGGACGGGAGAACCCCCGTCAAGGAACTCGGCAAATTGCCCCCGTAACTTCGGGAGAAGGGGGGCCCCGGTAGGGTGAGGAGCCCGAGGGGGTTGCAGAGAGCAGGCCCGCGCGACTGGTTACCAAAACCACAGGTCTCGGCGAAGGCGGAAAGCCGACGTATCGGGGCTGACGCCTGCCCAGTGCCGGAAGGTGAACCGGAGGGGTGGAGAGCCCCGAAGGGAAGCCCCGGTGAACGGCGGCCGTAACTATAACGGTCCTAAGGTGAATGGCTTGCCTTAGTAAAACTGAACCATATGCGGGAACATCCTCGTACAGCTTGTCTCTACTCGTCTGGTTAGGCGCGCTGGTTGAGCGTTGGTGTTGTGAGCGCTGTTATGCCAGGCAGTCAAAAGGAGCAAGACAGGGGGACAATCCGCAGGAAAGGCCTAGAGACGGTGGTTTCTAGGAATCCTCAGAGACTTGATGTTCAGGTACGGCCCATGCATTTGGAGACGCAGTGGATTGTTGGGTTTGTCGACGGTGAAGGTTGTTTTCATGTGGGGATTAACCCACAGGCGGAAATGGCCACCGGGTATCAAGTACTGCCGGAATTTACCGTCGTCCAACATCGGCGGGATGTGCAGGTGCTCTATGGCTTGAAAGCCTATTTTGGCTGTGGGGTGGTGCGGGTTAACCATGGTGACCGCATGGCCTATCGAGTCAGGAGGTTGGAGCATCTCGCCCAACGAATTGTGCCTTTTTTCCTGAAGCATCCGCTAAAAACCAGCAAGAACGTGGACTTCTTGAAGTTTCGGGATGTGGTCTTGCTGTGTCAGGCGGGGGAGCATTTGACGGAAGCAGGGTTAGGCAAGATTCGGAGCATTGTGGCCCAAATGAATCGTGGCCGTACAAGGTAAAGTCCAGCTTTGCTGGAAACGGCAAAGGCAAACTGAGCGAAATTCCTTGTCGGGTAAGTTCCGACCCGCACGAAAGGCGTAATGATCGGAGCGCTGTCTCGGAGAGAGGCTCGGCGAAATAGACGTGTCCGTGAAGATGCGGACTACCTGTACCTGGACAGAAAGACCCTATGAAGCTTTACTGTAGCCTGGAATTGGGTTTTGGCTTGCTTTGCGTAGGATAGGTGGGAGGCTGCGAAGGTGCCCTTGCGGGGGCGCTGGAGCCGACGGTGAAATACCACTCTGAGCAGGCTGAGATTCTAACCCTGACCCGTGAGCCGGGCAGGGGACCGTTTCAGGTGGGCAGTTTGACTGGGGCGGTCGCCTCCTAAAAGGTAACGGAGGCGCGCAAAGGTTCCCTCAGGCTGGTCGGAAATCAGCCGGAGAGTGCAAAGGCAGAAGGGAGCTTGACTGCAAGACCTACAAGTCGAGCAGGGACGAAAGTCGGCCTTAGTGATCCGACGGTGCCGCGTGGAAGGGCCGTCGCTCAACGGATAAAAGTTACTCTAGGGATAACAGGCTGATCTCCCCCAAGAGTCCACATCGACGGGGAGGTTTGGCACCTCGATGTCGGCTCATCGCAACCTGGGGCTGTAGTCGGTCCCAAGGGTTGGGCTGTTCGCCCATTAAAGCGGTACGTGAGCTGGGTTCAGAACGTAACTCATTGCGTCACTGTGCAGTAATGCACAGCAGCAAACCGACTAAAATCGGTAGAACCTTATTCTGGGCGCCGAACCCTGGGGTAAGGCAATACCGAGGGTAAGTAGGGTACCCGTACCATGAGTCCAGAGGTACTGAGTTACATTGCGGGCTTTTTGGATGGGGATGGGTGTATCAATGTGCAGTTGGTACGTCGCAAGGACTACCGGCTGGGCTATCAGATACGACCCAGTATTACCTTCTTCCAAAAGCGGAAGCATCGGGCGTTCTTGGAGTGGCTGCAATCGGTTTTCCAGGTGGGTTCCATCCGGGAACGCAAGGATGGGATGAGCGAATATAGTGTGGTGGATGTTAAAGCGGTGGAACAGGTTTTGTCACAGCTTCGTCCCTATATTCGCCTGAAGCAAAAGCAATGTGACTTGGTGTTGGAAATCGTGGCGGAACTCAAGCATTCTGCCCGGTTATCCCCTCAGGATTTTCTGGCCTTGGCGCGGAAGGTGGATGTGTTTGCGGAGTTGAATGATTCTAAAAAACGCACCATCAAATCCAGCCAAGTGGCGGAGTTTATGCGTGTACGGCATATCCTAATCCCGTAGAGACTGAGACCTAGGCTGAGCTAACCCCTCAGCGTAAGTCGAGAAGCCTTGTACATCAAGGTCTTCAAACGTCGGCTCCTGTTTCGTTAGGGGTGAGAAACAGGATGAAGATATAGTCCATGCCCGTAGTGATACGGGAAACCATGCGTGAGACAGTTCGGTCCATATCCGGTACAGGCGCTGGAGTACTGAGAGGAGCCCTCCTTAGTACGAGAGGACCGGGAGGGACGCACCGCTGGTGTACCTGTTATCGTGCCAACGGTAAACGCAGGGTAGCCATGTGCGGAGTGGATAACCGCTGAAAGCATCTAAGTGGGAAGCCCACCTCAAGATGAGTACTCCTAGGTCACAGGTAGACGACCTGTTAATAGGCATCAGGTGTACGTGCAGTAATGCATTCAGCCGAGATGTCCTAACAGACCGTATCACTTATTCATTGGTGATTGACTATCTATCCCTATGCAGTTTTCAGGGTTTGGTTGTGCTTTCCTGGTGTCTATGGCGCGGTGGAACCACGCCGATCCATCCCGAACTCGGAGGTGAAACGCCGCTGCGGCGAAGATAGTAGGTGGGCAACTGCCTGTGAAAATAGCGCGATGCCAGGAAAATATTCCCAAAACCCTCTGAAGCAGTTCAGAGGGTTTTGTTTTTGGGGATGACTGTGCCATCGGGCGGTACTGGTCAAGGACAATGGCGGGCGGGTCGCTTGGGTTCCTAATCAAACGGGTGGTGGTCGGGGAATCCTGTACCTTGGAACTTTGGTACGAAGATATTGGTCACCTGTAGAGGTTGAGTATTTTTCACCCAAAAAAGTTCATGAATTTGACGCAGACAAAATACTTAATTAATGAGCTTGAGAGTTTCACCTTTATAATGGTCGGTGTGGTGAAGATTGATTACGTCAAATACCAAAAGCCCACCCTAAATGTGGAGATAAAAACATCATCAAGCATGGATTTATAGTCATTTCAAACAAGTTTGCAACATTCGCCTTTACCTGCAAACCCTGTCCTGGAAGGGGATACAGCCATGACCAGTGCCTCAAAGTGTTGCATTTTCTTGTGAAACGACTATATTCTCCAGAAGCGGAGATATAACTATCAGTATCCCTACGGCACGGCGTAGCCTATCACCACCACCAATCGAGAGCGTGGTAAACCCTACACGACAACCGTAAATCGCGCCGAAACTATGCCAAATGAATGTTCCGCATAGATTTGGTAGAGAATGGGAATGATGTGTAGCTATCAGAGATAGTACTTGGCTATCCTGGAATGAGAGCAATCACCAGGTGCAGTTGACCCCTCAGAATGGTTCAATATAACTATCATTCTTCACACAGCGTCTATGTCTTTTGCGTATCGAGGGCATTTGTTGACTGAACAACGCTGCCCGGCCAGTGCTAATTTGGACCAATGTTCGCTGGTAGAAATTCTGCACATTATTAATCAGGCGGATCAGCAGGTGCCGCTGGTGGTTGGACAAGCAATTCCTGCGATTGCTGCTGCGGCCGAATTGATTTGGCAACAACTGGCTCAGGGCCATTGCCTGTTCTATTTGGGCGCAGGCACGAGTGGACGTTTGGGAGTTTTGGATGCTGCCGAATGTCCCCCCACTTTTTCCACCGACCCCCGCATGGTGCAAGGCATAATTGCCGGGGGAGAACAAGCCCTCACGCAGGCGGTAGAAGGGGCAGAAGATGACCGGGAACAGGCGGTGCGGGATTTGCAAAAACGGGGCTTTCAAACCGGAGATGTCCTGTGTGGTATTGCTGCTGGTTCCACAACGCCTTATGTGTTGGCCGGTCTGGAATACGCCCGCAGTTTGGGCAGTCCCACAATTTTTATCACATGTAATCCTGAGGGTGCGCAACTTGTTGAAGTTGATCAAGTTATCGTATTACCAGTAGGGCCGGAAATTCTCACCGGTTCAACACGGATGAAAGGGGGGACAGCAACCAAATTGGTTCTCAATATGCTCAGTACTTCGGTGATGGTGAAACTGGGTAAGGTTTATGGGAATTTAATGGTGGATTTACGCGCAACCAATAGTAAGTTGTGGGAACGGGGCACTCGATTTGTCCAGTATTTAACCGGGTTGGAATTGTCGGCGGCGCGGGAATTATTGGTAGCAGCGCAAGGGCAAGTGAAAACCGCAGTGGTGATGCATCATCGGGGTGTAGATTTTGCCACGGCTCAACAGTTACTTCAAGCAGCGCAAGGACATTTGCGGCGGGTGATTGGGGATGTGGACATTAACTGAAGTGCAAAAGTTAACCAAACGACGGGTGGCAGGACTAATGTCCGGTACGTCGATGGATGGGATTGATGTGTGTATCTGTGAAATTCAGACCCAGCCTTGGCAATGTCGCTGGCTGACGGCGCAAACTATTCCCTACCCTGAATTCCTGCAATCTTCTCTAGTACAGACCCAAGCCAACCTAGCCCAAATCGCCCATTGGCATCGCCAAATTGGGGAAGCATTTCGCGATGCTTTAGCAAAGGTGCTAACCGATTTCCCAACGGAATTGCATTTAATTGGCAGTCACGGGCAAACTCTTTATCATGAGCATCAAAAAATGACGTTACAGTTAGGGGAAGCAGCTTTTTTGGCAGCGGCTTTTGGCTGTCCTGTGGTATCAGATTTTCGCATTCATGATGTGGCGGTAGGAGGAAGTGGTGCCCCGTTGGTTCCCTACGTGGATGCCCGACTGTTTGGTTATCTGCAACGCCCTGTATTGGCCTTGAATTTGGGGGGAATTGCCAATGTTACTTTGGTCGTGCAGGGGCAGGCGGTTATGGCGTTTGATTGTGGCCCGGCGAATATGGTTTTGGATGAATTAGCCAGCTTGTTTAGCCGGGGGCAGGTGCGGGTGGATTACAATGGGGCTTGGGCGGCTCAGGGACAGGTTCGCCAAGCATGGTTGGATGATTTAATGGCGCATCCTTTTTTACAACAAACACCCCCCAAATCCGCAGGTCGCGAACAGTTTGGTGGTCCATTTGTGCGGGAATTAATTGACCGCACCTATCCCAGTTCTCCTAATTCCTGGTATGACCTGTTTGCGACGGTGACTCGCTTTACAGCAATGGCAATTTTTTACCACTACAAATGGTGGATTGCTCCGCACCAACCGATTACAGAAGTGATTGTCAGCGGCGGCGGGGTGCATAACCCTATTTTGATGCGCGAATTAACCCAAGTATTTCACCCCATTCCTGTATCTACCAGTGCTACGTATGGCATTGATCCCGATAGCAAAGAGGCCCTGGCATTTGCCATTTTGGCCTCAGAACGAATTGATGGTAAATCAACGAATATCCCGGCTGTGACTGGGGCAAAACGACCGGTGTTACTGGGAAAAATCACGGAATTGTAGGGGATGAAATACCGCTATTTACTCCTCAACAAGCCCTACCGGGTGTTGTGTCAATTTCGGGATGCGCACGGGCGACCCACGCTCAAGGATTACGTGCCGGTGCCGGGGGTGTATGCCGCCGGGCGGTTGGACTACGACAGCGAAGGGTTGGTGCTTTTGACGAACGATGGGCGTTTGCAGCATCGGTTGACCGACCCCCGCTACGGCCATCCCCGGACTTACTGGGTGCAGGTAGAAGGCTGTCCGACCCCAGAGGCCTTGGCGGCCCTGCGCCAGGGGGTGCGGATTCAAAACTACCTCACCCGACCGGCAGAGGTGCAGGTGTTGCCCTCGGAGCCGAACCTGCCGCCCCGCAATCCGCCGATTCGCTTTCGCCGCCATATCCCCACCACGTGGCTGAGCCTGACGTTGCGCGAAGGACGCAATCGCCAGGTACGCCGCATGACCGCAGCAGTCGGGTATCCCACCTTGCGCTTGGTGCGGGTGGCAATTGGGGAATTACATGTGCAGGACTTGGCGCCGGGGTGCTGGCGGGAATTGACCGACCAAGAACGCCAACAGTTGCTCCACTTCTAGACCTGGAACAGGCACCAACAGCCCACCAGGGCCACCACGACCCCAAACCAGGCCCGTCGGCTGACCCATTCTCCTGCCCAATGGGCCAATACCAGGGCAAACAGGGGGCTGGTGCTGCTCAAGGTTTGGGCAATGCCCGCCGGTGCCCATTTCAGGGCGGTTTGTTGCAGCCAAATGCCCAGATAGGTGCTCAAAAACGCCGTTCCGGCCAGCCCCCACCACCAACTTGGCTGTTGGGCGAGCGCTTGCCAACCGGGACGACACACCGGACGGGTCACCCCCAGTCCCAACACCATTACCCCCGCCAACAGCCGAATCGTGGTACTCCACAAGGGCGTGATGGGGGAATCGACCAAGGCCGCCCGCGACAGGACCACCCCCGCCGCCTGGGCTAGGGAAAACATCACCCCCCACCCCAACCCCGGCCAAAGGCGAAACTGCTCCCGCACCCGCACCGGCCGCTCCGTTACCACCAATGCCACGCCGGTCACCGTCAGCACCATACCCACTAACTGCACCGGCTGAATCCCTTCCCCCAGCACCACCCAGGCCAACACCGTCACCAACATCGGCGATAGGGTGTCCATCAGCAGGGTCCGTTGCACCCCCAGGGAATTCAAAGCTGCAAAAAAGGCCGTATCCCCCACCCCAATCCCCAAAATGCCGCTTAGCGCCAAACCCAGCACCGGCCACCCCCCCACCGGCGGCCACCCTTCTCCCCGCCACGCCAACGTCAGGGCAAACATCCCCAGCGCCAACACCCCTTTGAGCCAATTCAACAGCAGCGGCGGAAAGACCTTACCCCACCGGACATAAATCCGGGACATACTCGCCCACAAAAAGGCAGCCGCTAACGCCGCCCATTCCCCCCGCCAAACCAACCCCACCGATCTACCAAACGTAAACAACCGTAAATTTATTTTTATTAAATATTGTAAACATTCCTAGGGCGTCCCCTGAGCGGCGGGCAAATAGGGTGGCAGCCAGGATGTAACGTCGGTTGTAGCCACCTCCTCTGGCAGTTCCACCACCAGCAGGTAGCCCGACCAGGTGCCCCCACTGGCGCGATGCAGAACCCGGAGAATGGCCGCCATATCACCCTGTTGCAATTCCCCTTGGGGGGTGTACTGTTCCAGGGCGGTCAAACAGCCCAACGCTGGGTTCCAGGGGTGTTGCCCCTCCGGCGGACGGACAAACAATTCCGGCGCCTCCCCCGTCCCGTGAATCCGCAGCAACCCTCGTCCCAACCGGCCCGCGTGATAGCTCTGGTACAGGGGTGGATAATCCCGCCAACTGGGGGGCAAATGGTCCCGGTAGGCTGCCAAAGTCAGCGCCTCTCCCGGAAAAAACTCCGGCGTTTCCAGCGGTAAGAACAGGCGCACGAGGGGAAATTGGCCATAGGCGCGAAACAGTTCTCCCGCACGGCTGGCTATCACCCCGGCAACCCGCTGCAACCCCTGCGGTGTCTGACCGTAGGTAAACGGCCAATCCAACCCGTACACCGATTGCAACAAGAGCTGCCGTGACCACAATTGCCCCCCTTCCCGGTAGAATTCTCCCCGGTTGTCCTTGACGATCAACGTACAGGGTCGCCAGCGGTTGGGTTGACAAAAGACATAAAGTTGCATCTGGCCGGGTTGGGCTTGCCAGGCCAACAGTTCGGCCAGGGGTGGCAGGGGCACAGGCGGTTGTTCCAGGTCTTGCAATACGACAGCCAGCAGGTCAGGGGGGTCGGGAAATCGCTGGCGGGTTTGGGTAAGCAGGTGCGCGCTCTGGGCCGGGGTCAGACGGCCACTGCGAATCAGGGTGTGCAACGCCAGAGCAACCCAACCGGCATGGGGGCTGGTCTGCACCACTCGTTGCAAGCTGGCCTGGAGTTGCCGATGGGTCGTCGGCTGTTGACGGAGGTACAAATTACTGACTTGGAGGGCTTGCGTGATGATACGGGTTTCGGTGGGGGTGGGTTGGGGCGTCTGGGCACGCGCGACGATGGACCGCAATGCCTGAACGACATAGGGCTGTTGCGGCTGTCGCAATGCAGTGGCCCACAGGAGTCGGCGCCAATGGGTTTCCCAGGTGGGCGTGAGGGGATAGCGGCGCAGGTCGTAGGGTTGGGGTTGCAGGCGTTGCTGTTCCCGCCGGAGTTGCTCTTGCCGGGCAGCGTGGGTGGCGAGGGGTTGGGGTTGACCCAGAGCAGGGAGCGTATGGCCACCCCATAGCAACATTGCACCGAGGCCGACATTGAGATAAAACCTAGGGAAGAAGAGCATGGTGAGGTCAGGTCATGAATGTACTGATGTTGTACGTAGGGTTGGCTGTTGCCTATTTAGTAGTATGTCCCTTGGTGACCTATTTTTATCTCAAGCAACGCTGGTATGTTGCCAGTTCTTTTGAGCGGGGGTTTATGTATTTTCTGGTCTTTTTCTTCTTTCCCGGTTTGTTGTTGTGGGGGCCATTTTTGAATTTCCGCAATCAACCCCGTTCTCTGCCCTAGGGAATTGCCGGTATCAATTCTGCCACTGGCCACTGCGGAGGCGTTCGGCCACCATTTGTCGGGTTTCCGGGTCCAGGTTCGCTTTGCTCAATTCCAAGACATCAACAATGGCATTATCTAAATTCACGCCGTAGAATTTGGCCTGCCGGAGTTGGGCTTCGGTCAAATCCGCACCGTTAAAGTTGGTGCGATACAGGTTGGCGTAGCGCAAATCCGCCTGGCGGAGATTGGCCTGAAAGAAGGTGGTGCGGCTGAGGTTGGCTTCCACCAGGCTGGCCCGGACGAGCGTGGCCCGGCTGAGATTGGTGCGTACCAACACCGAACCGTACACCAAACGCCCCGTCTCTTCGTCGGGGAGAATGACGCTGCCAAGGTAAGCCCCATTGAGGTTAGCTTCGGTGAGATTGACGCCGTAAAGATTGGCACCGCTGAGATTGGTATAGCTAAGGTTGGCGCCGCTGAGGTTGGCTCCCGTTAAGTTCACCCGGCTGAGGTTCAAGCCCTGCAAATCAATGCCACTAAAATCCCGCTGGCCCCGCTGGTACGCCTCTAAAAGCTGGTTTAAGCTCGCTTCGGCAAGGAGAATCTGTTCGGGCAGAGCCATGCGGATAGGGACAGCAGGAAGAAATTACGTCGCACCGGCCAGCAAAAGCCTAGGGCAGTAGGTTAATTTTAACATAGGGCGGCTCCAGCGACGGGTAACTGGCTATCAAACCGCAATGAGTTTTTCCCGGTTGATGTTTTGCCAAAGACTCATCTGTCCAAGGCGCTGAAACTCTTTACCACTTTTATCTGCTAGATGTAACACCCAAGGCAACCGACAAGCGCAAAACCCACTGGCAGGGTGCAACTGAGACAAATGATAGGTTTGCAAGGCCAGTAATTCCAGGGATGTATTGCCGTGTGTATGCACAACACGCAAGGGTCTAGCACTGCCGAATACAGCTTGCGTAGTGATCAAAGTGAAGGATTTTTCTTGGGGCGCAAATACAACTGTCCCTATCTTGGCATCTTGATACATACCCTTGTCGAGAATTCCCATTCTCCCGGTGCCACTTTTGCGGACGCTCACTACATCTACAGCTATGTTTGCTTTCTTAAGCTCTTTGGTGGTTTTCTCAAATTCGTCTGCTTGCACCAAGCCATCGCGCATAAGTAACAATTTTTTAGGGTAGTGATGACATTTTTGGTGAAATTTACGAACCAACTTCGAGACCGTCTGCCAGATCGCTTCTCCAGAGAATGCTTCTCCCCTCTGGACGTCAGGTAATTCCCACCCTAAGCTTTGCCCATTCGACAGCACAGCAAAGGCAGAAACACCGTAGTAGAGTTGACGATTGGTGCCCGTATCAAAGCCAATAATTAGATCGGCAGCTTCAGGATGGTTCACAGCCTGAAGATGGACAATCTGCCAACCTGCTTTGCACAAAAGACCCAAGACCACATTGAGCGCTTTATATTCGTCTGCCTTGGAGTTTGGTATCCTAGTTGGCACCATAAATTGGGTCGCTATTCCTGCTCCTAGCGCCTGGGCACGAATTCGCTTTTTCCGTTCCTCAGGTGACCAATCCATCAGGACTAAAACGGTTTTAACCCCTTGACCGGACCAGCTTTGCCAAAAATTTTGCTGCTCCAGTTCACTTTCAGGTAAATCACGCTGTGTGTAACAGGAATTTATGTCTATCTCTACTCCACTTTTTTTGGCAATATCTGACAAACATTTACTTACTTCTACAGGGTACTCGCGACTTTCATCGAAAAGGTTGAGATAGCCAAACTTAGTTTCACCTACACCCACACATCCTTTATATCTGACCTTTGCAACTTGCTCGACTTGCCCCTGACGTGCTACTAATTTGGGTCGCGGCAAGAGATAACCCTCGACGCCCAAAGGTTGAGCTTCTCCAGAGATTTCGTAAATTTCACGCAAAATTGTTGTGGCTGTCTCTCGTGATTCCTTTAGGCGGTCAACTAACTTTTTTCTAATGCGTCTAAGAACATCGTTAATCCCTTGCTTCTTATCCACCGCAATACTGGCCAGCATTTCCATAGTTAAACTCGGTGATAATCGTTGAGATAGATGGGGCAAAGGTTTACCTTTCCAGTCGTTCACTTTGCGGACATAGACCACACGAGAACTATTGATTTCATCCTCTGTTGCTCCCTTGTTGCGATGGTAGTCTGCTAAACTAATATTAATATTACTTAAAATAACTTTATAGGGTGATTCATCAGACAACCCTTCGTACTGCCAACGGATGTAGGAATTATCTCCATCTTTGTAGGTGTTCCGCACGTATTTGATAGGAATGTCAATATAAGTGTATTTTTTAAGCCATTGCTCCAAGGTCCAGGGAGTATAAAACCGATGATGGATGTCAATTTCTAAGTACAGTGAACCTTCCTGATCTATGGCAACATCAATTCTTCTACCTCTGTGGACTTCCCAACCATCCCCATGGATTTCTGTTTCACTTTTAATCCACCAAATCAAACCGCCTTCATCCGCTCGCTCGATCACGCTTGTGCGATGATACTTTCTTCTGAGATCTTTCTCTAGCTCGCGGCGATAAAAGCACTCTAGGGCTTTTCGTTCGTCCCCATTGCTACAGGTTAAGTTTCGCACCTGAGGATTTCTCAGCGTCCAATCACCAATTTGCATCTTGTCGGAAGCAATTTGCTCTCGGGTAATGATGCGACTGCCAAGCCGGACTGCAGTGATCCCCAATTGGTAACAAATGCGAGAAATCGCCCGGTATTCATCCCCTGATTTGGGAGCACGAAGGGGGTGACATTCATATTCATAAAATTCGAGGTCACTGCCCGTAAGCTGCTTAATTAAAAAGCGATTGAGTACGACCGGAATCGCTCGTGTAGATAAGTTCATGGACATTCTCGACATCTCGGTATGACAATAAATTCTCAGTGCAGGCGGGTTGTGTCGTTTTCGGCTTGCCCTGGGGTGCTTGACTGCCTTTGCAACTGGGTTTGCCAGTTGATGGCCTTGGTTTTGATCGTAGTTGTGACTTGAGCCAACATGCTGCTGGCTTGTTGGCCGAGTCGGTAGGCGGTTTGACGGACATCCTGGCGTAGGTGTCTTACCCGTTCACTTTGCCACAGTTCCTCGGTTTGCTGTTGCCATTCCTGAACGGTTTTGCCCAGTTGTTGCACCGCCTGATGCGCTAGTTTTTGTGCCTGTTTCGTCTGGGGGCTACGGCTAAGGTTTTGTAGGTTGGTCTTGGCTTGTTGCCAAAGGTTATGGGGGGAATGAAACATAGAAATTGACCATCTTATATAGGCGCCTGCTGCTATTGTACTGTAATTCTGAGGGAACAGGGTAAGCTGGCGTTGGGAGGCCTGCGAGGCGCTGCGCACTAAGATAGGATACAGAGAACTTAAGCAGGATGTGGATAGGGTAGCGCATGACCAGCGTGCTGGGCATTGACCTGGGAACAACGAATTCCGTTATGGCGGTGATGGAAGGGGGCAGACCGGTGGTGCTCCCCAACCGGGAAGGGAGTCGCATGACCCCCAGTGTGGTGGGGTTTTCCCGGGATGGGGAACGGCTGGTGGGGCAGTTGGCGCGACGGCAGGCGGTACTCGACCCCAAAAATACGTTCTATGGCGTGAAACGACTGATGGGGATGACCTATGATGAGTTGCCAGCGGTGGCCCGGCGGGTGCCCTATACCATTCGCCGGGGCGAACGCAATCGGGTAAAGCTGGTATGTCCGCGCCTGGACCAGGAGTACAGCCCGGAAGAAATTTCGGCCATGATTTTGCGCAAGCTGGCGGACGATGCGGAACAAGCGTTGGGACAACCGGTGACGGATGTGGTGATTACCGTACCGGCCTACTTCAACGACGCCCAGCGGCAGGCGACCCGGGATGCGGGCCGGTTGGCCGGGCTGGAAGTGAAACGAATCTTGAATGAACCGACCGCGGCGGCGCTGGCTTACGGCCTGGATAAAAAAGAGGACCAAACGGTGCTGGTGTTTGATTTGGGGGGCGGCACCTTCGATGTGTCCATTCTGGAAATTGGCCAGGGGGTCTTTGAGGTGCGGGCAACCAGCGGCGATACCCAGTTGGGGGGGTTCGATTTTGACCAGCGGTTGGTCAATTGGCTGGCAGACCAATTCCAAAAGGACACGGGCATTGACCTGCGCCGGGAACGCCAGGCCTTTCAGCGGCTCCTCGAGGCGGCGGAAAAGGCCAAGATTGAGCTTTCTAATGTCAAAAGCACCCTGGTAAACCTGCCATTTATCACCGCCACCAGCGAGGGGCCGCAGCATTTGGAGATGGAGGTGACCCGCAGTACGTTTGAGTCCCTGTGCGGGGATTTGGTGGACCGGTTGCGGCTGCCGGTGGAACAAGCCCTGGCCGACAGTGGCCTGACGCCTAGGGATTTGGATGCGGTGTTGCTGGTGGGGGGGGCGACGCGCATGCCCATGGTGCGCCAGTTGGTGCGGGAGTTGCTCCACCAGGAACCCTGTCAGGGCATTAACCCGGAAGAGGTGGTGGCCATTGGGGCGGCCATTCAGGGTGCGGTGCTGGCCGGGGAATTGCGGGATGTGCTGCTTTTGGACGTGACGCCCCTCTCGTTGGGCCTGGAGACCGCCAACGGCCTGATGAAAACCCTGATTCCCCGCAATACGCCTGTGCCGGTGCGCCGGTCCGATATTTTCTCGACGGCAGAAGACAACCAAAGCGCGGTGGAAATTCACATTCTCCAGGGGGAACGTCCGCTTGCCAGCGGCAACAAATCCCTGGGACGGTTTCGGTTGACCGGGATTCCCCCCGCGCCCAAGGGGCTGCCCCAGGTGCAGGTTGCCTTTGACATTGACGCCAACGGCATTTTGCAGGTCTCAGCCCAGGACCGCCAGACCGGACGGCAACACACCGTGACGATCCAAGATGCGGTCAATTTGACCCAAAGCGAAATCCAAAAAATCCTGGCGGAAGCGGAGCGGGCGGCCCCGGCGGATCAGGTCCAGAAAGAACGCATCGAGCGCTGCCAAAAGGCGGAAGCCCTGATTCAACGCACGGAGCGGCAATTGCGGCAGATCACCCTCGATTATGGGTTCCTGTTTATGCGGGAGCGCCGCCAAAAAATCGAACAACTGATTCAAGCGTTGCGCCGGAGTTTGGCTGCCCACGACCTGGCCAAGGTGGACCGCCTCAGCAGCCGTTTGCAGGAACAGCTCACGGAACTGCTGGCCATCGTCCGCCAGCAACAACAGGAGGACGAAACGCCCTGGTTTTCCCCGCCCTGGAGCCGCCTCGACGAACCCGCTAGCCCGCGTCGCCGTCGGGAATGGGACGATGAAAACTGGTAATACCATGCGCAACTTCCGCAACTATTACCAAATCCTGGGGGTTGACCGCAACGCCAGCCTGGCCGAAATCAAACGTGCCTACCGGCAACTGGCTCGCCGTTATCATCCCGACCTCAACCCCGGCGACAAAGCTGCCGAAGAACAGTTCAAACTGATTGGCGAGGCCTACCAGGTGCTTTCTGACAGCCAAAAGCGCGCCGAATACAACCGCTTTGGCCAGTACTGGCAGCAAAAAGGGTTTCAAGGGGAACCGCCCCCCCGCGGCCCGTCCGAGTTTGACTACGGCCGTTTCCTCGATTTCCAAGACTTTATTGACCAACTCCTGCAGCGGTTTACCCGCCGGAGCGAACCCCGCCCCGAAGCCTGGGATGCCCCCGGCGACATCGAAGCCCGCCTCAACCTTACCCTGCAACAGGCCTACAAAGGGGGACGCCACCGCCTCACCCTGGGCAACCGCACCCTGGAGGTCAACCTGCCTCCTGGCATGGTCACCGGCCAACGCATTCGCCTGCGCCACCAAGGGGACAACGGCGGCGACCTCTACCTGAACATCCACGTCCGCCCCGACGAACAGCTCCGCCTCGAAGGCGACGACATCTACTACACCCTGCCGATTACCCCCAGCGAAGCGGTTTTGGGCGCGCAGGTGCAAGTCCCCACCCTCGATGGCCCGGTCAAATTGGTCATCCCCCCCCGCGTACAAAACCACCAACGCCTCCGCCTCCCCGGTCGCGGCTACCTGCGGGAAGACCAAACCCGGGGCGACCAGATTGTGGAACTGCTCATCCAAGTCCCCACCGACCCCACCCCCCAAGAACTGCACCTGTACGAACAACTGCGCAAAATCGAACGCTTCAACCCCCGCCAGCCAGCTGCCCCCATTTCGTCATAACGTCATAAAACGTTACACCCGGCAATCTTTCGCGACGGCTCGGCAATACAAAGAAATAATTAAGAAATCTGGGGGGTAGGGGTGACCTCTGGCATAGTGGTAAGTGAGGTTAATAAAGGAACCAGCTCAGGAGGTTCCTACGTTCAATCTCAAATATCAAACGGAACCAGCTAATAAAGGTTCTGAACTTAATAAGCGGTGATAAGGCAGGGGAACAGGCTCACTGATTCCCCTTAAATTTTTTTTATTTCATACGGCCAATGGCGCAGCGACCAATCGACCCCACCGGTCGGGCAACCCGTAGTCACTTACACGATGAAGTGAAATGATTCGGCATCGGTGGCCATGCGGCTGCGTACATCGTAGTACAAATCCGCCAGGGTGAGGTTGTGCAGGGCCTCTGCGCACAGGCGGTTGAGCCGTCGCCAAAGGGCGCAGGTTACCCAGTCGGTAGGAGGATGGGGCGGTAGTTCTGGCCAAGTCAGCGATTCACCGACAGCCTGCAAAATCTCCGCAACCCGAATCTGCTCCGGTGGGCGGGCCAGCCGATAGCCCCCTTGCGCGCCCCGTTGCGAAACCACCAGACCCGCCCGACGCAAATCCAGCAGGAGTTTTTCCAAAAACGGGGCGGGAATCCCCTGCCGTTGGGCGATGGTGCGCCCGGAAACCGGCTTATCCCCACCGGTCAAACTCAGATCGAGCATGGCCTTGAGGCTGTATTGGCTACGGGTCGAAAGACGAAGCATCGGCAACCTACACAACAAATCGCTTGGTAGCTCTGTACTACGGGACGGAAAAGCCTTTCAGCAACTTGAGTTGCTTACCGATGTTATAAGAGGTGTACCGTTCCCAGGTCGTCGCTTGAGCGGGCCGTAGGCCTTGCACCTAAGTGAAAAACCCGACCGGTGCGTCGCTTGGGGACGCTGCCCGGTAAAGTAAGCAGAACCTTGAGGAACGGTGTAGGGGTGTCTTGACAGGGCCTTTGCGCGTCCGTTGGTGGACTGCGCAAGCATCCCCCGGCTTTAGGCGGTGAGAATGTCAAGCTAAACTGGGACATAGCCTTTACTGCCTCTTACCATGATGACTGCTACCTTGACCCCAAGCCGCATCCAAGACCAATTGCAAGATGTGATTCAGCGTCACCAGGCACGGGTGGACTACCTGGAAATTCGTCTGGAGCAGAGCGAATCCCTGCGGTTGGGCTTCCAAGGAACCCGTTTTGATGCAGTGGACCGGGGTTTGACCTTAGCCGGTGGCATTCGGGCCTGTTACCGGGGCGGCTGGAGTTTTGTCACCTTCAACGGCCTGACCGAATTGTCCGAACGGGTACAAGAGGCAGTGGCCCAGGCGCGGCTAATTGGTCAGGACACAACCCAACTGGCGCCTGTGACGCCGGTGGTGGACTACGTGGCTACCCCCATTGCCCGTGACCCCCGCACCGTGCCTTTGGCGGAAAAACGCGAATTGCTCAATCACTACAACGAATTGCTTTTGCACTACGACCCCCGCATCCAAACCACCAATGTCAGTTACCGGGAGCGCTTTGGCATTACCTATTTGGCCACTTCCACCGGTACGCATATTGCCCAAGAACGGCTGGATGTTTCGGGGATGTTTGGGGTGGTGGCGCGGGGCGATGGTTTGGTGGTGCGCCAGGGGTATGAGTCCGTGCACTCGCGCTCTGATTACAACGTACTGGTGGGAATTGAGGAGCAAGTTCTGGGGGCGGCGCAGCGAGCAGTGCGGCAATTGGAGGCCCAACCGGTCAAAGGCGGGCAGTACACGGTCATTCTTGACCCCTATTTGGCGGGCGTTTTTATCCATGAAGCCTTTGGGCATCTTTCGGAAGCCGATTTTGTCTATGAGAATCCCCGGCTGCAGGAGCTATTGCAGCTAGGGCGACGGGTGGCGATTCCGGAATTGAATGTAATCGATGATGCCACGCTGCCCGGACTGCCGGGTTCTTTTGCCTACGATGACGAAGGCGTGCCGGGGCAACGGAAGTATTTGATTAAGGAGGGGGTGTTGACCCAGCGGTTGCATTCGCGGGAAACGGCAGGCAAAATGGGCGAGTCCCCCACAGGCAATGCGCGGGCGTTGTCTGCCACCTATGCCCCCATTGTGCGGATGACCAATACGGGGATTGAGCCAGGAACGACAGACCCAGCGGCAATGATGCAGGACATTGACCTGGGGGTGTACTGCGTGCGGATGTTGGGCGGCCAGACCAACGGGGAACTTTTTACCTTTGCGGCTGCCGAAGGGTACATGATTCGCAAGGGAGAATTGGCCGAGCCGGTGAGCGATGTGACCCTGAGTGGCAATGTCTTTCAAACTTTACAGGATATTGAAGCCATTGGTAACGATACGATTTATCGCAACGGTGGCTGTGGCAAGGCGGGGCAATCTCCCTTACCGGTGAGTGTCGGTGGCCCCCATGTGCGCATCAAAAATGTGGTAATTGGAGGGCGGTCGTGACGCCTGCTGCTGCGTCCAAAACCGTTATTTATCCCAGTGGGGACGGGGAGCCGGTGGCAGAGAGTTATGCCCACATGTACGTGATGTTTGTGACCTTGGAGGTGTTGCGGCAGTATTTGGCAGGGCAACAGGCGACGGTTTTGGCCAACCAATTTCTCTACTATGCCCAGGGGTTTCCCAAACTGCGGGTGGCCCCCGATGTGATGGTGATTTTGCA